>JAASSH010000564.1 GCA_021767985.1 Gammaproteobacteria bacterium
AAGAGATGGAGATAATCGCTGAATTCGGCACGGTTTTCTTCGTGGTGGCCATCATTTTCGGGATCTACCTGACCTGGGGTATCGGCGCCAACGACGTCGCCAATGCGATGGGTACGGTTGTCGGTTCAGGCGCGATTACCGTCAAACAGGCGATCATCATCGCCGCGATTTTCGAGTTTGCCGGCGCCTTCATCGCCGGTGGCGCGGTAACCAAAACCATCCGCAAGGGAATCATCAATCCCGAATCCATCACCGGTTCGCCCGAGGTACTGATATTCGGGATGCTGGCGGCAATGCTGGCCGCCGCTATCTGGTTGATGATCGCCTCCTGGCAGGGCTGGCCGGTGTCGACCACGCACACGATTATCGGCGGGCTGGTTGGCTTCGCCGTCGTCGCAATCGGGGTCAGCGCGGTCAACTGGGGCAAGATCGGGCAAATCGTTGCCAGCTGGCTGGTTTCCCCGCTGATTGGCGGTGGCCTTGCGTTTGCCTTGATGGTCAGCATTCAAAGGTTGATATTGCGCACCGAAAGACCGTTCCAGAATGCACAGAAATGGGGGCCGATGTACGTCTTTCTGGTTGGCTGGATCGTTAGCCTGGTGACCATGTTCAAGGGCCTGAAGCACCTCAAACTGGATTTCGGCCCTTTCACGACTTTCATCATTTCGGTGATATTCGGGCTGGCACTCGCCTGGGTCGGCAAGCGCATGATCAATCGCATCAAGGTCGACGAAGAGGCTGACCAGGAATTTCACTTTGCCAGCGTCGAGAAGGCGTTTGCCCCGATGATGATATTTACCGCCTGCGCCATGGCCTTTGCCCATGGCTCGAACGATGTCGCCAACGGTATCGGCCCGCTGGCTGCGGTAGTGAGCCTGGTCAAATCCGGCGGCGAGGTGGGGCAGAGCGCCGACCTGCCCTTGTGGATACTCGCGCTGGGCGGGATAGGCATCGTCATCGGGCTGGTCACGCTGGGTTATCGCGTGATGCGCACCATCGGTAGCGATATCACCGACCTGACGCCAACGCGTGGCTACTGCGCCACCCTGGCGGCGGCGATTACCGTGGTGCTTGCGTCGAAGACGGGGTTACCGGTTTCCACCACGCAGATCGCGGTCGGTGCGGTTATGGGCGTGGGTTTTACCAGCGGTCTTGCGGCCGTGGACCTGCGTGTCGTGCGCGATGTCGTGGTTTCCTGGGTGATCACGCTGCCGGCCGGCGCGATTATGGCCATACTTTTTTACTTCGCCCTGAAGGGGATGTTCGGGGTCTCCTGTCCCGTTTGCGCCTGACCAGGCCAGGTACAGTCAGTTCACGGGGATTTAAGGCATCTATGGGTGTTAAGTCACTGGCCGTAAGTCGCAGCCTGTCGAATAGATTTGAACGGTAGCGTTAGGGATACTGTCACTTGATTAGCTCGATCAGGTAGCAGTCTTCGACCATAAAAAGACGTCCATCGATCCCGATCAGCCGCGCTTTGTTATGGTATCCGTCGAAAACAAGGAGTCCCCGGATTGTTCGATAACCACTTGAGCGAGCTATTGATGATAGCCGCTCCAATCGTTTTTATAGCGTATCTCGTGCGCGGCGTTTGCGGCTTCGGTTCAGGCTTGATCGCTATCCCGGTTCTCAGTTTTATGTTTCCGTTGACGGTTGCCGTGCCGCTCGTCGTGATGCTCGATTACCTGGCTTCGGCCGGGCAGGGAGTTAGCCTGAGGCAAAGCATTCGGTGGCCTGAAATCGGGCGCCTGATCGTCCCGGCACTGATCGGCGTGTCTGCTGGCCTGCTGATCTTCCACCAGGTCGATGCGGAATTGCTTACCCGGTTTCTGGGTGGTTTCGTATTTTTATACGCACTTTATGCCCTGTGGGGGCCCGAGATGCCCAGGGCGTCAAGCTGGTGGGCACTGCCTGCAGCCGTTAGCGGTGGCGCTGTCGGTACGCTGTTCGGAACAGGCGGTCCTTTCTATGTTACCTACTTGAAAGCGAGACAGCTCGACAAGACCGGCTTTCGGGCAACTTTCGCCTGTATATTTATCCTGGATGGCGCAGCCCGGGTAACCGGCTACGTGAGTACGGCGGTCGTCGACCTCCAGCTGCTGGCGTTGCTGGCCCTGTCATTGCCGGTAATGATTCTGGGTATGTACCTGGGAGGGAAAATACACACCAACCTGTCTGCCGATGTCTTTACACGGGCTATAAGCATTCTGCTTCTGGTGAGTGGCGCATCTCTGATGTTGCGCTGAAACAATTAAAGCGTTGTCCCGCCGTGCCGATAAGGTGTCGAGAGTACCTGATTGGCGAAATGGTGTGCCCAGACTTCTTCTACACGTGTTACTGGTGATTGCGGCTTGCGCGCCGCTGGTGCTGCTGGTTGCCGATATGTTGCAGAGATATCCGCTGGACGGCGAGTTGAGGGACATCGGCCTGGTTGATGCGGTCCTGCTGATCGCCGCACTGGGTTTACCTGTTTGCGTATTGACTCGATTGGGTGTGGATTGGCGTTCGGAACCGGAAGAATACTAATCTTCAGATAAGCTGGTTACGAGAAAGAACACAATCGTCCAGCGATACCGGTCAGGAGTGAACGACTCTTATCTGTTGCGGCAGCAA
>JAASSH010000565.1 GCA_021767985.1 Gammaproteobacteria bacterium
GCGGCAGTCCTGCTTCCATCGCCGCCTGGCGCGCCGGGTTCTGCCCGGTGGCCGCGGTCAGAATTTGCCCCATGATAACCTCATCGACCTGCTCTGGAGCAACACCGTTGCGCTCTAACAGGGACTTGATCACTAATGCGCCTAGCTTGCTCGCCGGAGTGTTCGCGAGCGAACCGCCAAACGCGCCTATCGGAGTACGCACTCCGTCGACTATCACTACGTTTGTCATATCTGCTTACCTGTAAAAAAAAGGCCCGGGGTATTATACCGCCGGGCCGAATCATTGGAGGAGTAAAAACTTGGAGTCGTTTGACCAGGGTCAATCAAGCTCCGGGGAATTGAACTAGGCTGCTTTCTTGCCAGTCTTGTTCATTTCCTTTTCGATCTTTTCGACGGTCTTCTTGGCCTGAGCCTGGACATCGGCAAGTGAGCCTTCGAAAATCTTTCCAGCTTCGGTAACGGCGGCTTCGATAGCAGCGGCGTTTTCCTTGGCAGCGGTAACCAGCTTTTCATTCAGCGATTCAACGTACTTCTGCTGCATTTCAACGACTTCGTTCAGGTCTTTGGTTTCTACCAGGGCCTGTACGTGAGCCAGGTTGTTTTGCATCAGTTCAGCGGCGTTCTCGGCCTGGCTTTGCATCAGCTTGACCGCCAGGGCGGTGTTATTTTCGGCCAGTTTCATTGCCGGCTTGAGGCTGTCCTGGGCCAGTTTCATGAAATCTTCGTACATGACATTTCCTCTTTAAGGTAAGGTTTCAAAATAGTTATGCTGCACTGCAACAATACGCATAATATAGGGGCCGAGAGGCAATAAGTCAAGAATTTTGTTGCACCGCAACAAAAATATAACAATACGCCTAAACTGTTGAATTAACTATACTATTTCGGTTAAAAAAGCTTTTGAGCCGGACTTCTGACGCGCTTTTCGAAAAAAATTTTTCGGTGTTTCGAAATTTCGATGGCCGTTCCCCGCCGGCGCAGGCATTAACCGGAGACTAGCCTGACGAAACTTTATCCGGCAGTTCGCGCAGGCTGCGAATAATCGTGGTTGGTTCGAATTCCCAGGGATCGAATACAACGCCGTCGAGGCGCTGCAGCCAGGCCGCCCTGATGCCGGCGCTAACGGCACCGCTGACATCGAACCCATTACTCGAAACCAGCCAGCAATGTTGCGGCGTCACATTGGCGATTTCGACAACATGTTGATAAGTCTCGGGGCTGGGCTTGAAGACCTGCAGGCTGTCGACGCTGATGACGTCCTCGAAAAAATGGTCGATAGCCGCATTTTCGAGCACGGCAGACACCATATCGGCGGTACCGTTGGAAAAGGGATAGAGCCGATGCCCTTCGTTTTTCAGAATCTCGAGACTGGCCGCGACGTCCTCATAGGCCGGCAACACGCGGTAGGCTCGCATCAAGGCCTCTTTCGCCGATTGATCCAGTTCGGTCTGCAGCAGTCGATCGGCATAATCGAGCGCCTGGCGGGTGCAAACCCCGAAATCGGCATAGCGTCGCATCAGACTGCGCCGCCAGGTATATTCGAGCTGCTTCTCGCGCCAGTGGCGGGAAAATTCGGTAGCGCGCTCACCGACATGATTTTGCAATTCGGTGACCACCCCATGTGGATCAATCAGCGTGCCGTAGATATCGAAGGCCAGCGCAATGCTCATGAACTGGATTCCCCATCCGGTTTTGGCACGTAAAATTCCGGCCAGAGATTCTTTACAACGTCTCCGCTGCTCGACAGCGCAACGCAGGTATCGAGAATCGGCGGCTTCTCCCGCGTCGGCTGTCTCGCCTCGCGCTCTTCGAGTGCCGCGTGCAGCGTTTGATAAGCGGTGGCCGCGAGCTGACCCAGCAAGTCCATCAGGTGGGTGCAGCTCTTATCGGTACCAACAAGTTCACGCGCCTGTTTCAGCCAGCCCGGGCCAATACGCAGGCCGACCAGGTCGCGCATCGATGCAGCGGCGCGCGGGCAGATACTGAACGGTGTATGATCGGAGGCTGCCTGCACGTCGTGGATCAGAAAATCGAGATCGATGGTAAAACGCAACCACATATCGTGTACCGGTTCGCCGGCCCTGATCAGGCCATCTCGATGGAATTCGTCGTAGGTGCAATCATAGGTTCGGGTGTCGACCATGTGGACGTCGATGTCCCACAGTCCGTCGTCCCGCAAAAAACCCTCGCAATCGATTTTACGATGGTGTTTCTTCTCGCGTGCGGCTGGTTCCGGCAGTCCCATGCTGCTACCCCGCTCGTTTGCGCAATAGCGCGGTCGCGGCACGCGACACCGGTTCGCGACCCAGAAAATCACTGATATATCGGCCCGCTTCGAGCAGTCTGTCCATATCGACCCCGGTTGTTATCCCCATGCCGTCCAGCATGTAGACCACGTCCTCGGTGGCGACATTGCCGGTGGCACCTTTGGCATAGGGGCAGCCACCGAGTCCGGCGACCGAGCTGTCGACGACCGCAATCCCGCACTGCATTACCGCATGAATATTCGCCAGCGCCTGGCCGTAGGTGTCGTGAAAATGCGCGGCCAGTCGTTCCACCGGTGCGTGTTTGCTCAAAATTTCGACCAGGTCACGCGCCTCGCCCGCGGTGCC
>JAASSH010000566.1 GCA_021767985.1 Gammaproteobacteria bacterium
ATGGTGCGAAAGGAGAGACTCGAACTCTCACATCGTAAAGATACCAGAACCTAAATCTGGCGCGTCTACCAATTCCGCCACTTTCGCAGTAATTTCGTCAACCGACAATTATAGAAGCGATCATCGGATTGACCAGTCCTTTCAGTGCCATAAGTAACGGCGCCCGCAATGCAGGCGCCGCGAATATGGGGTGGACGATGGGGCTCGAACCCACGACAACAAGAATCACAATCTTGCACTCTACCAACTGAGCTACGCCCACCATAAAATGGCACGCCCGGCAGGATTCGAACCTGCTACCCTCGGCTTAGAAGGCCGATGCTCTATCCAAATGAGCTACGGGCGCTTCGGGTACCTTTCTAACGGCCTATTTTAGACGATTGCGGCGTTGCCAGCGTGCTCGAATCCTCACGTATGTTTATATACGCTGCGGTTCTGCGCGCGCTGGCGCCTTGCACTCGCCTAAAATAGGCCGTTAGAAAGGCACCCTCGATTCGTTTAATCTACCGGAATCCTCTCTGCAAGCTTTCCGCTACTGATGCAATCAACATGGATTGCGTACGCTAGAAAGACTTGCCTGGTTCATTTTAGGCTGATTCCCTTACCCTAAATTTCAATTGAAAACCGTCACTAATGGTAACAGATTTTCCTAGAAATTGGTCGGGGTGGAGAGATTCGAACTCCCGACCCACTGCTCCCAAAGCAGTTGCGCTACCAGGCTGCGCTACACCCCGTTTTGCCCTTCCGATACGTCTGCCGCATCGGCTTGCAAGGCGCGGAATCATACGCTGATCGCCTATAGGCGTCAATCGTAACGGCTGCCGGCCGCAGGAGTCGCTGCGACGGTCTTACAGCCCTCGAATTCAGACTAGCCGCGACGCCAGCGTGTGCCGTCTGCGCCGTCCTCGATGACGATCCCGGCGGCGCTTAGCTCATCGCGAATACGATCGGCATTGGCCCAGTCTTTGGCGGCGCGCGCCTGCAGGCGCTGTTCGACGAGTTCGTCGATGGCGGTGTCGCTGAGCCCGTTGCCGGCCTGCCCGGGACCCGATTTGAGATAAGATTCGGGATCCTCCTGCAGCAGGCCGATCAGCCCACCGAGATAGCGCAGCAGGCTGGCAAGCTCGTGCTGCTGCTCACTGCCCTCCGCCTTGGCGCGATTGATGTCGCGGACCAGGTCGAACAACACCGCGATTGCGCTGGCGGTATTAAAATCGTCGCACATCGCCTGATCGAACCGTTGCTGGTAATCGCTTTGCTGCGGGAACTCGACAGTCTCGGTGTCCTGCAGTGCCGCATACAGTCGCTGCAGGGCCGCGCGCGCGTTGTTGAGCTGATCCTCGGAATAGTTCAGCTGGCTGCGGTAGTGGCTGCCGAGAATGAAATAGCGGATTTCCTCGGCGCGGTAATTCTCCAGTACGTCTCGAACGATAAAAAAATTGCCCAGCGACTTGGACATTTTCTCCTGGTTGACCTGGACGAAGCCGTTGTGCATCCAGTAGTTGACGAATTTCTCACCGTTACAGGACTCACTTTGGGCAATTTCGTTTTCGTGATGGGGAAACTGCAGATCATGCCCACCGCCGTGAATATCGAAATGATTGCCCAGCAGGCTGTTCGACATCGCAGAGCACTCGATATGCCAGCCGGGGCGCCCTTCTCCATACACAGATGGCCATTTCGGTTCGCCAGGCTTGGCTGATTTCCAGAGTACGAAATCGAGCGGATCGCGCTTTCCCTCATCGATGTCCACGCGCTCACCGGCGCGCAACTCATCGATCTTCTTGCCGGACAGCTTGCCGTATTCGCCGAATTTCGCTACCGCGAAATAAACGTCGCCGTTATCGGCCTGGTAGGCGTAACCCCGCTGCTCCAGTTTTTCGACCATTTCCAGAATCGGACCGATAGTCTCGGTCGCGCAGGGCTCCATATCGGGACGCAAGACACCCAGCGCATCCGCATCTTCATGCATAGCATCAATGAAACGACGGGTTAACTGAAAGTACTCCTCATTGTTTTCGTGAGCACGCTTGATGATCTTGTCGTCGATATCGGTGATGTTTCGCACATAGGTAACCTCGTATCCAAGGTATTTCAGGAATCGGTAAACCACGTCGAATACGACCAGCACGCGCGCATGCCCGATATGGCAGTAATCGTAAACCGTCATACCACATACGTACATTCGAATCTGCCCGGGCACGATCGGTTCAAAGGTTTCCTTTTTATTGCTCAGGCTATTGTATATGGTCAGCATTAATGGATTTCGAGCTGGTGAAAACTGGGCCTAGAGTTTAAAAGAAGCACTCTCCGAGTGAAACCGTTAATTGATGCCGGCTTCCCTAAGCGGGTGCAAATCAGTAGAATCCGCAGGCTTGTAAAAAACTGGAATGCTGATGAAAAAAACGCTACTACCGATCGCGGTCGTGCTCGCAGCTATCCTTTCCCTGGTATTTTACCCATACATAAAAGGTGACAAACCAATGACCGAAAATTCTGCTGCCAACCCGACCGTGCTGATCGAGACCACGATGGGCAATATTACGATCGAACTCGATATGGAGAACGCTCCCAACTCCAGCGAGAATTTTCTCGCTTATGTCGATGACG
>JAASSH010000567.1 GCA_021767985.1 Gammaproteobacteria bacterium
CGAGTTACCGGAAAATGCGCATCTCGATTATTCGGGACGTGACTGGGAGTGTGATCCACCTTACAGAAGGCGACAGAACAACTGTGCACTGCCCTAGATGATCCACGCCACGAGCGATATACACAGATTAAAGCGTATGCTCGAGCCTCTTTATCGCTGAAATTTATATAATTTCTCGAACCCAAGGAAAAATTTACTATGACGACAAAGATGATGGTGCAGAATCTGTCCTCGCGCACGACCGAAGAAAGTTTAAGTCGGCTTTTCTCGGACTATGGTGCTGTCAGATCTGTCAGCCTGGCTACGGACATCATGACGGGGCGGTGCGGCGGCTTCGGTTTCGTGCACCTAGATGAGCAGCAGACCGGCGCCGCCCTGAACGCGCTGAATGGGCGATGTGTAGGCGATCGCGTTCTTCGCGTGACCTTCGAGCAAAAACGATGTCACGAGATGACCGCCACCCGAAGCAACCAAAGTGACCGATAGCCCACGCCGTTTGAGATGAAACTTGCGCAGGTGTGACATCACAGCCTTCTCCCCGTAATACTCACGTGGGTACCGCCAATTCAAGGCGACCTGTACCAAAGTTGACCGTCGACCGCATTGCCTCCGCCCTGTCCAGTTCCGATGTCAGCTTAATGACTAATTCGAGGCCTGCAGGGCGGGACAGTAGGGTAGAAAGCAGACAGCTGTCGCCGCTCAAACCCAGTCATGCAACAATAATCTTGATGTGCAGTGAATTATTAAATCGATCAGAAACCACATTTTAAACGAAACTTCTGATATACTGAGATTTCACAATGTATGGTGTTCTTCGGTCTGCACCTGTTACTCAATGCGGTAATCTTTCCCGATTCACCTCGAAGCAAAAAAGCAAGTTTCCGCCTAGACCGCCCCAAGCTATGTGTATTGGGTAGGCCGATCCCTGGAGAACATCCTCGTATGTCATTTGAATCCCTCGGTCTCCGGGCCGAACTGGTCCGTGCTGTATCCGAAAAAGGCTACAGCGACCCCACACCGATACAGCGCCAGGCCATCCCTCCTATCCTCGAAGGCCGCGACATTATGGGTGGCGCACAGACAGGTACGGGCAAAACCGCCGGTTTCACGCTGCCGTTATTACAAAGATTGATGTCTTCCGCCAGACCGGGAAGAAACCGTCGCGCCATCCGGGCCCTCGTCCTTACTCCAACCCGGGAACTGGCTGCACAGGTAAGCGAGAGTGTCATCACCTATGGCAAGCATCTGCCTTTGAAATCCACGGTGATTTTCGGCGGTGTCAGTATCAACCCGCAAAAGCAGAAGCTCAGCAAGGGCGTAGACATCCTGGTCGCCACGCCGGGTCGACTGCTGGATCACGCCGGCCAGAGCTCGGTCAACCTTTCAAAAGTCGACATCCTGGTACTCGACGAAGCCGACCGCATGCTCGACATGGGCTTCATTCGCGACATCCGCAAGGTCCTCGCACTCTTACCCAAGCAGAAACAGACCCTGTTTTTCTCGGCCACCTTTTCCAAAGACATCCAGCAACTGGCCGATGGTCTGCTCAAGTCACCTGCCCTGATTGAAGTGGCACGGCGTAACACGGCTGCAGAGGGTGTCACACAAGTCGTTCATCCGGTCGACAATAACCGTAAGCGTGAACTGCTGTCCTACCTAGTTGGTTCCAACAACTGGAAACAGGTACTGGTGTTCACCCGCACCAAGCATGGTGCCAACCGTCTTTGCAAACAGCTGATCAGCGATGGCATTATGGCCGCCGCGATTCACGGCAACAAAAGCCAGGGCGCGCGCACCCGGGCACTGGCGGATTTCAAAGCCGGTAAGGTGCGTGTGCTGGTTGCCACGGATATTGCCGCGCGCGGACTGGACATCAATCAGCTCCCCCACGTGGTGAACTATGAATTACCCAACGTAGCTGAAGATTACGTTCACCGCATTGGCCGCACGGGCCGCGCAGGTCACGAGGGTGAAGCCATGTCGCTGGTTTGTGTCGATGAACTCAAGTTGCTCAAAGATATCGAACGCCTCATAAAACGCGACATCCCCAAGGTGGTGGTTGACGATTTCGAACCCGATCCTTCCATCAAAGCAGAACCCATCAACAGAGGGCGCGGCAGACAGCAACAGGCTGTGAGAAAACCAGCCGGCAAAAAACCGGCATCTTCCCGGAACAGACCACGACAAACCTCCGGCAGTCGTTCGAGCAAGCAGAGCCGGGCATAGCAGCACTGTCGATATCCGGGGTCAGCCTTATCCCCCGCTTATATGCGACATCTTTCGCTAGGGCGCGTAAATCGCGGTGAATTCTCGGCGGATCCAAGATATAGTGAGATAAGATCATTATTAGAGGCCCGCTCTTATCGGAACCACCTTCTCCCGGATTTTGCCATGACACATCTGCCAGACATAAATGCCGCAACACTGAGACGCCTGCTTGCGCTGGCTCGCGATCTGCTACAAGCACCCGACCCGCAATCGGTCCTGGAACTGACTGGCCCGGCGATTCAAGAGCTCTTGTTGGCAGATGGTGCCTTGTTGCTCCTGGTCCTGGGTGAACAGGAGTACGTCACGAAATTTGACCGCAACGGTGTCGCGCAAACTGTGC
>JAASSH010000152.1 GCA_021767985.1 Gammaproteobacteria bacterium
AGCCCCATCGACCCGCCGGCGATCATATGCTCGGGCATGATCGCCGCTCCCGCGGAAGTGCCGGCGACGTGCACGCCGGCGGCATTCGCGCGGCGGACTTTTTGCGCCACCAGGGTGCCGCCGAGAATGGTCGACAGCCGCAACTGGTTGCCGCCGGTCATGAAAATGCCGGTGGCACCATCGAGGTGCTCGATATATTCCGGGCGGTCGGCGTCGGCGCGTTCGGCGATCGGCAGGGATATCGCGCTTTCGACACCGATTTTTTCGAATACCTCGATATAGCGGTCGCCGGTGTCGGGCAGCATCGACGCGGTCGGAATGATTACGATCCTCGCCTTGCGGCCGCCGCTAAGCTTGACGAAACGCCGCAGCACGCGCATCGAACCGGTGCGTTCTTCGGCGCCGCCGATGGGTATTACGTAGCCGCGGGGCTGATCTTCTTGATGAGGGGATGGGCTCATTTAAAACTCGTTGTTGTTATTCCTCGAACAGGCCGGTTACCAGTTGCCTGCCATGCTTGACCTGCCAGGCGCCCCGGGCCATGACGCCGCCGATACGGTTATCCTGATCCACGACCAGCAGGTCGGCGTCGCAACCCTGCGCGATACAACCCTTGCGCGGCAGTTTCAGCAGATTCGCAACATTCCGGGTCATGAAAGGTAACACGGTTTCGACCGCTATACCGCTGTCGAGCAGGTTTTTAAAACAGTCGGCCATTGCCTGGCAGCTGGCGAATCCCATTTTCACGAGCTGTCCCTGGGCATCGAAATGGGGCAGGCAGCCGCCGCCGTCGCTGCTAATCGTCAGCTTGCTGCGGTCGAAGTCCTGTTCGAGGAAACGCTGCACCGCCTCCTCGGCGGACCAGCCCTCGTCGCCGCTATCTCCGGGGAATGCGGTCAGATCGACGTTGCAGCCGAATCCGCTCAAATCGCAGGCTTCTTCGAACAGCGGTTTATTGCGATTGACGTGAGTCGGATTGAATACTCGCGGCGGTATCTCGGAAATCTCGAGACACTCGCGGATCAGCGACAGGCCGCGCGCGCCATCGCCGAGATGAAAATGCACGATACCGGCCTTGCCGGTCATCAGCCCGGCGACATGCGCCTCGCTGGCGAGTCGCAATATCTCGTCGCGGGTCGGCTGGCTCGAACGATGATCGCTGATCGCGACCTCGCCGACGCCGATCACCGGCTCGAGATTGACGATATCGCTGCGCACCGATCCGGTCAGCGTGATCACCGGTACGTGGTAGCCGCCGGTATAGCACCAGGCCGACAAACCTTCCTCGCGCAAGCCCATGACCTGCGACACCAGGTTTTGCGGGGTGCGCGTCAAATCGTCGGTGCCGAGCAGGCCGACAACGCTGGTCACTCCGGCGCGCGTGATCTGGCTCAACGCGAGCGGCGGCACGCGCGTCGACGGGCCGGCCTCGCCACCACCGCCGGTCAGGTGGGTATGGGCATCGATAAATCCGGGAACCAGCCTGGCGCCATCGAGATCCGTCACTTCGACTTCGAGCGCGTCGTCGAGCCGCGGCAGTCGCTCGCCGACGTAGGCTACCTTGCCGGCGCAAACCAGCACATGCCTGATGCCGAGCGGCTCGGGTGCGTACACATTGGCGTTGCTGATCAGTTCAAACATAGGGCAAGGGATCGATATTACCGCGGCGCCGATAGAGCGCGCTATTCTAAATTAAGCAGGCATAAAAAACCGCAAAAATGCTGTTCGAGCACCCGGGTCATCGATTCGGGCTAAAAATCAGACCACCGGCGGCTCTTCGCCGTCATCGACTATCTCGCCGTTGGGCGCCAGCTTGTCGTGGTAGGCCTCGATATGGTCGGATATCTTGTCCGGCGCTTCGTAAGCAGCGATATTAAAAATCGCCTCACCCGCGAACACCAGTGGCAGATTGGTTTTGCCAATGACGATGCCATGATCCTGGCTGACAATTTCACTATTGTTTTCGCCGAGGGGATCGTTGATATAGGCAAGAACATCACCGGCTTCGACGCTGGCACCAATCCCGACCAGGGCGCGCAATATACCGCTTTGCGACGCGCGCACCCAGCGACTGGTATTGGCAATCATGGCGGGCGGGGCACCGGATTTCCGCTTTTTTAGCCGCATATCGAGTGAAACCATGACGTTAAGTATGCCCCTGACACCAGCCCGGATTGCGACCTCGTTGAAACGCAGCGCCTCGCCCGCTTCGTAGATAATCATCGGGATCCCCATTTCACAGGCCGCCGCCCTGAACGAATCGTCGAGCAGGCTGGAATCGAGAATGACCGGCACGCCGAACGCGCGCGCCATGGCCTCGTTCACCGGCTCATCGGTTAACTTGGCACGAATTTGCGCCAGGTTCTCGCGGTAGACCGCGCCGCTGTGCAAATCGATGATGTGGGTACAGTGCGGAATGATCTGCGTCATCAGCACGTTAGCCAGGCGCGACGCCATCGAGCCGGTCTCGGAGCCCGGAAAGGACCGGTTCAGATCGCGTCGATCCGGCAGGTAGCGGGACTTCGAAACGAAACCGTAAACATTGACCACCGGAATCGCGATTAAGGTGCCTCGAATCCGGTCGATGAATTTATAGGCCAGCAGGCGACGGATGATCTCGACGCCGTTAATTTCGTCGCCGTGAATCGCGGCCGTTACCAGCAGTACCGGTCCGGGCCTGCGCCCGTGCACCACGTGCACCGGCATGTTGACGCTGCTGTGCGTGTAAAAACTCGGTAACGGTATATCGATCGATTGCCGGCTACCCGGCTTTATAGTGTATCCGGCAATCTCGATCGCAGGCCGGGATTTAATTCTTGCCATGGCATCTGATTTTTGCGGATTGCAGTAGCATTGTCATTTTTTTTCTTCGTCCCCCGGTTTCGCGGTCATCGCCGCAACGAACAGTTTCCGGTAAACCTCTAGCGGTCGAGATTTATCCCGTGCCGATTCGCGCGATAATACCACTACCGGCAAACACTAATACCCGAGATTAACCGAAGTCTTCGAAATCGCCCCGAGTTCGCTGACAAAAATCATCTTATCGGTTTACCGAACGTCGATTCGGATTGTTGCCGCCATCTCCAGGCGGTTTGCGCAAGCGATATGACAGCAAGCGTGCAACAAACTATGATGTCGCTGGGCCGGCAAGCGATCGACTCGGTTGGGAAGCCATATTCTCGCATCGCAAGGCCGCCACCTGTTCAACTGATGACCGGACTTTTACAGGCATGCAATTCAAATCTTCAAGGTACCTGAAAGCCTGTTTCGCGATCGCCCTGCTGGCGCTGGCGTCCTGTGACCAGACTCGCAACGAAGCGCAGAAACCGACCCGCAGCCTGCAGCAGATTCGGGAGTCGGGCAAACTGGTTGTGTTAACCCGCAACGCTCCAACCACCCTGTACATCGACCGCCATGGCAAGGAGGTTGGCCCCGAGCACGACCTGGTCCAGGCTTTTGCCGAATCGCTCGATCTCGAGGTCGAATACCAGACCCGGGAATCGATTCAGGAAATCATCGACGGCATCGAGGGCGCGCAAGGCGACCTGGCGGCGGCCGGCCTGACGATAACCGGTCAGCGTCAACAAAAGTTTCTCTTCGGCCCGCCATACCAGGATGTAACCCAGCAGGTGGTTTGCCGCCGCGATAACGTGCAGCCGGAATCGATCGCGGACCTGGTCGGGCTGAACATCGTCGTGATCGCCGCAAGTAGTTACGTCGAGCGTCTCAAGGTATTGCAGCAGGAGTATCCCGAACTGGCCTGGCAGGAAACCGCTACCGAGGATACCGAGCAGTTGCTTTACTCGGTGTGGCGACGAAAAATAGACTGCACGATTGCCGACTCCAACATCGTCGATATCAATCGCCGCTACTATCCCGAACTGATCGCTCCGATCAATATCAACCAGTCCGAAACGCTGGGCTGGCTGATGTCGAGCGAGCGCTCCGACCTGCAGCAGGCGATCGAGACCTGGTTCGAATCCTACCAGGCAAGCGGCAAGCTCGAGGCGTTGCAGGAGCAGTATTACGGATTCTTCGAAGTTTTCGACTACGTCGACACGCGCCGCTTTATCACGAGAATCAAGAAGCGCTACCCGAAGTATCGCAACTATTTCAAGCAGGCGGCCAGCAAGTATGGACTACCCGAGCTACTGCTCGCCGCCCAGGCCTACCAGGAATCACACTGGCGCGCCAATGCGCGCAGCCCTACCGGCGTGCGCGGGATCATGATGCTGACCCTCGAAACCGCGAAAGCCATGGGCGTCAAAAGCAGGCTCGATCCGAAACAAAGTATCTTCGGCGGCGCCAAATACATGTCGAGCCTGATCAATAACCGCTTCGTGGAAGAGGTCCTCGAACCCGACCGCACCTGGCTGGCGCTGGCAGCCTACAACGTGGGCCGCGGCCATTTGCACGATGCCCAGACACTCGCACGCGAACAGGGCCTCGACCCCTACCTGTGGGGCGACGTCAAACAGGTCTTGCCGCTGCTCGCCGACAAACGTTACTACAGCAAACTCAGGTATGGTTATGCGCGCGGTACCGAGCCGGTGCGTTACGTGCAGCGAATTCGCGAATACCGGCACATCCTGGAAAACGAGCTGAGCGAAAGGAAATGAAGTGGCAGCAAATCGGTTGCTTTCCTTAATCATCGGAAATCCTGGTAAGAGCAGCCGCCAATGACAGTCCCGTTCCGGCCGATATGAGATTGCATCTACCTGGTCTGCTGTTATCCGTTATTCGAGGCCAAGACCTGTCCCGGGTCTTGAAGACTGCTTTAGCGCATCGATATTTTTGCAGGGCTTTGCTGCTTGCCGTAGTTGCCAGCTGCATTTCCTTCAATGCCAGCGCCCAGCCCACGCTTGTCGTGGAAATCGAAGGCCTGGATGCGATTCTCGAAACCAACGTCCGACTCTACCTCAGTATCGAACAGCAGAAAGACAACCCGTTGGTCAGCGCGGGGCGCCTGCGCCGCCTGCACCAGAAGGCAAACAGGGAAATTGAGGCCGCGTTGCAGCCCTACGGTTACTATCGACCACAGATCGAGACCAGCCTGACCCGGGGAGCTGAAGACAACTGGCGGGCAATTTACCGAATCGATCCGGGGCCGGCGATCCCGATCGGGAGTTTCGATTTTACCGTCAGCGGCGAGATGGAAACCGATCCCGAGTTTCAGACCCTGCTCGAATCGCGGACGCTGAAGCCCGGCGCGGCGTTTTCGCATCTCGAATACGAGAGCTTCAAGTCGGCGCTCAGCCGGCTCGCCTCCGAGCGTGGTTACTTTGCGGCAGAGTTCACGCGCCAGCGCGTCGAAATCGATCTCGAGTCGTATACCGCTCGGATTTACCTCGACTACAACGGCGGTCCTCGCTATCGTTTCGGCGAACTGAATTTCAGCCAGGACGTGCTCGAGGATGAGTTGCTGCGGCGCTATTCGACTTTTCGACAGGGCGATCCCTATTCGCTCGAACAATTGCTGCAGTTGCAGCGGGCGCTCAATGACAGCCGGTACTTTCAGGTGGTCGAAGTTTCACCCGGAGAAATTCGCGCCGGCACTACCGAAGTCCCGATACAGGTGAACCTGAGCCCTCGAAGCAGGCATCTCTACAAGCTCGGCGTGGGCTATGGCACCGACACCGACGCTCGCGCCAGTTTCGGATGGGAGATGCCGCGTATCAACCGTAAAGGACATCGCCTGGATACCAAGCTGACGGTTTCGGGTATCGGCTACAGCGTGGAGACCGATTACATAATTCCAGTGCTCGATCCGCGCACCGACCGGCTCGTTTTCAGCGCTAGCGAAGTCGAGGAAGAATTCGAGAGCGATACCAGTACCTGGCGAATCCTGGGCGTGAGCCTCAATCACGGCCGCGGTCAATGGCGGGAAACGCTTTCGCTCGATTACCAGCGCGAGGAGTACACGCTCGAAGACGAGGATGAAGACACGACCCTGTTGATCCCGGGCGTCAGCTGGAGTCGAACCTGGGGCCCGGATTTCATCAACGTGCTGGATGGCGTGCGCTTCGACGTCGCCCTGACCGGTG
>JAASSH010000568.1 GCA_021767985.1 Gammaproteobacteria bacterium
CATGATCTTCACCTCGCCGTCGTTGCTGAGCATGATGTTGCCGGGCTTCAAATCGCGGTGGATGATTCCTTCTCTATGCACGTAGTCGAGGCCCTTGGCGCACTGGTAGATAACATCGACGACCTGGTTCGGGGTTAGCGTCTTGCCCCCGGTTACGTATTCCTGCAGTGTTACGCCGTCGACGAACTCCATGACGATGTAGTTGAGATCGTCTTCCTGGCCGGCGTCGTAAACGCTGACTACCGACGGATGATGCATGCGCCCGGCGCTATAAACCTCCGAAAAAAATCCTTCACGCAGCTTTTGCTTGGTGGCCGGATCCATGTCGTGAGCGGAATGCGCCACCTTGATCGCAACTGTGCGCTGGACAAAAGGATCGAAAGCCTCGTAGACGACACCCATCGCGCCGCGGCCGATACGTCGCTTGATTTCGTACTTGGCTATTTTGGTAGGTCTCTGTGATTTCTCAGACATACTCGAAGTCTAGTTTTTCAATGCGTCTATGAGGCGCTGATGTATGTTATCGAAGCCGCCATTACTCATGATAACGACTTGATCTCCCGGCCGACAGTTTTGCAACAAATAATCGATAATTTGTTGTGAATCGGGTTTGATTACTACTATTGTAGGCGCAGATTCGGCCATTTGCCGGAGATCCCACTGTAAATCTGGATTTTCGCAAACCAGTACCAGGTCGGCGGCAGCCAGCGACGGGCCAAGCTGGCCCGCGTGCGCGCCCATCTTCATCGTGTTCGAGCGGATATCCAGCACCCCGATCAGTCGACCGCTGGTGGTTCCCCGCAATGCTTCAAGGGTCAACGCGATCGCGGTCGGATGGTGCGCGAAGTCGTCTACGATTAGCACGCCGTCGATCTCGGCGATGATTTCCTGGCGGCGCCGGACGCCGTCGAAGCTCGCCAGCGATTTGAGCGAGGATTCGATCGGAACGCCCGCGTGGCGTGCGGCGATGAGCGCGCTGCTGGCGTTGAATGCGTTGAACTGCCCGGGTTGCGATAGCGTTAGCGGGTAGTCGGCACCAGGTTCGCGCTGATGCAGAACCTGCTGCGGATCGAGATAATAATCGGCGTTCGAGTCTTGCTGTGAAAGGTTCACAATTTCGCTCCAGCAGCCCATCTGTAATACGCCAGGCAAATTTTCGTCATCCTGATTGACCACGATCTGCGCGCTGGCGGGCAGGGTGCGCACCAGGTGATGGAACTGGCGTTTGATCGCTGACAGGTCGTCGAAGATATCCGCATGGTCGAATTCGAGATTGTTCAGGATTAGCGTGCGCGGATGGTAGTGGATGAACTTGGAGCGCTTGTCGAACAGTGCCGAGTCGTATTCGTCCGCTTCGATCACGAAGAAAGGATCCTTGCCGAGCCTGGCAGAACCCGAAAAGTTCTGACTGATGCCGCCGATCAGGTAACCGGGCTCGAGCCCGGCGTCCTCGAGTATCCAGGCCAGCATGCTGCTGGTCGTGGTTTTTCCGTGGGTACCTGCCACCGCCAGTACCCAGCGCTCGTGCAGGACCGCGTCGTAGAGCCATTGCGGCCCCGAACAATACCGCAAACCGCGCTCCAGGATTTCCTCGAACTGCGGATTACCACGGGTAATCGCGTTGCCGACAATGAAAATGTCGAAGTCATCGGGCAGCGTCGCTGCATCGTAACCGTTGTGAAGCTTGATGCCGGCGCGTTCGAGCTGGGAGCTCATCGGCGGGTACACGTTCGCATCCGAGCCCTCGACCTGGTAGCCGAGTTCGCGCGCGATCAGCGCAATGCCGGCCATGAAGGTGCCGCAGATTCCGAGAATATAAACTTTCACCAGTAGAACCAGATTAAGACGAATTGATAAAACACGTAGTAATTGAACGCTATCATAGCCGAAAGGTGAACCGGTATTTCGAGCGCGCGTTTGAAAATCAACGACATGGCGGCCAGGTTCCAGATCAGCAGCATGTAGAATAACGGATTTTCGAGCAGGTTATCTTGCCCGGTATCGATTCGATACAGCAGGATCGAGGCCAGCGTGATGACCATGTTAATGCCGACCAGCGCGGAAAATGTCTGCTGAAACCTGGCGAGTGAATTTTTCCAGCGCAGCCCGCCATAGACAAACAGCGCCAGCAGGCCGAGTTCGAGGGTCAGGTGAGCGCTCAACTCGGCAAAGCTGCGCTCTTCGTCCACCAGTCCTAGGCACAGCATATAATAGGTGAATATCGTCAGCGCCGTGCAGAAGCGATTGTATGGCAAACGCTCCGGGCTCGACAGGAACAGGCTAAGGGAGACGTATTGCCTGAGGCTGACAAGCCATTGGCCGATGATGTTTTGCATCGCGACATGATAGCGGGTTGCATGCTCGAGGAAAATGAATGTGGAAAAAATGCCAGTTGGTTATAATCACCCGCTTTTGACCCGTGGAACAAATGAACGAAAAATCAGCCAGCGATTTGCATAGCTTTCAGGGCCTGATCCAGACCCTGCAAGACTATTGGTCCGGGCATGGCTGCGTGATAATGCAGCCGCTGGACATGGAGGTCGGCGCCGGTACCTTTCATCCGGCGACTTTCATCCGGGCTATCGGGCCGGAACCCTGGC
>JAASSH010000153.1 GCA_021767985.1 Gammaproteobacteria bacterium
ACCCGCAGCAGCAACGCGTCGCGCGCCGCGCCAGCAACCTGTGCCGCCTCGGGCAGATCGGTCAGGTTGAAGAAAACACCCTTACTGGTGCCGCCGCGCATATAGGTTGCGGGGATTCGGATTTGTGGTGCATGACTCATGGTTACGTTTCCAGTTCAAGTGTCATCCCCGCGCAAGCGGGGATCTTTCAACAGCGGCGTGGCATTTATCGGGAGATCCCGGATAGTTGCTGCGCAACTTCCGGGATGACATCGAGTAAGTTTCATTTTACAGACCGATTTCCCATTGCCATTACAGCCTTGACGCTGACGACTCGAGGAAATCCTCGGCGAAGCGCTGCAGCACGCCGCCGGCCGAGTAGATCGAGACTTCCTCGGCGGTATCGAGCCGGCAGGTTACCGGGACCTCGAGTCGCTCGCCGTTGCTGCGGTTGATGACCAGGATCAGCTCGACGCCCGGTGCGGGCTCGCCCTCGACGTCGAAAGATTCGCTGCCGTCGATGCCGCAGCTGTGCCGGTTATCGCCGGGTTTGAACTCGAGCGGCAGCACGCCCATGCCGATCAGGTTGGTGCGGTGAATGCGCTCGAAACCCTCGGCGACGATGACTTCGACCCCGGCCAGGCGTACGCCCTTGGCGGCCCAGTCGCGCGACGAACCCTGGCCATAATCGGAACCCGCGATAATGATCAGCGGCTGCTTGCGTTCCATGTAGGTTTCGATTGCCTCCCACATGCGCGTGACCTTGCCGTCGGGCTCGATGCGCGCCAGCGAACCCTGCACGATCTCGCCGTTGTCACGCACCATTTCGTTGAACAGTTTCGGATTGGCGAAGGTCGCGCGCTGCGCCGTCAGGTGATCGCCGCGGTGGGTCGCGTAGGAATTGAAGTCTTCCTCCGGCAGGCCCATGCTCGCCAGGTATTCGCCGGCGGCGCTGCTCGCCATGATGGCGTTCGAAGGCGACAGGTGGTCGGTGGTGATATTGTCGCCGAGCAGCGCCAGCGGGCGCATGCCGCGCATGCTGCGCTCGCCGGCGAGCGCGCCTTCCCAGTAGGGCGGGCGGCGGATGTAGGTGCTTTGCGGGCGCCAGTCGTACAGCGGGCTGCTGGCATCGTCGCGCGCTCCCGACAGGTTGAACATGGGCTCGTAGACCGTGCGGAAATGCTCGGGCCTGACGCTGCGCTCGACAATCGCGTCGATCTCGTCGTCGTCCGGCCAGATGTCCTTCAGCCTGACCGGGTCGCCGTTGCTGTCGGTGCCGAGCACGCCGTTTTCGATGTCGAAGCGGATCGTGCCGGCAATGGCGTAAGCCACCACCAGCGGCGGCGAGGCGAGAAACGCCTGCTTCGCATAGGGATGAATGCGGCCGTCGAAGTTACGGTTGCCGGACAGCACCGCGGTCGAGTACAGGTCGCGCTCGATGATTTCCTGCTGGATTTTCGGGTCCAGCGCGCCGCTCATGCCGTTACAGGTGGTGCAGGCGAAGCCGACGATGCCGAAACCGAGCTGCTCCAGTTCCGGCAGCAGCCCGGCTTCTTCCAGGTAGAGCTGCACCGCCTTCGAGCCGGGCGCGAGCGAGGTTTTGACCCAGGGCTTGCGCGTGAGGCCTCTGGCATTGGCATTGCGCGCGATCAGCCCCGCGGCGATGACGTTACGCGGGTTGCTGGTATTGGTGCAGCTGGTGATCGCGGCGATGATGCAGGCGCCGTCAGGCATCAGCCCGGGCTCGTTTTCGACTTCACCGGTGATGCCCTGCGCCGCGAGGTCGGTAGTCGACACCCGGCGGTGCGGGTTGGACGGGCCGGCGATGTTGCGCCCGATCGTGGATAAGTCGAATTTCAACACGCGTTCGTACTCTGCGTCTTGCAAACTGTCGGCCCACAGGCCAGCTGTTTTGGCGTAGGTTTCGACCAGCCTGACCTGCTTGTCGTCACGTCCGGTCAGCCGCAGGTAGTCGATCGTCTTTTCGTCGATGTAAAACATCGCCGCGGTGGCGCCGAACTCCGGCGTCATGTTGGAAATGGTCGCGCGGTCGCCGAGCGTCAGGTCGCTGGCGCCCGGGCCGTAGAATTCGAGGTAGGAGGAAACCACCTTTTCGTTACGCAGAAATTCTGTCAGCGCAAGCACGATGTCAGTCGCGGTAATGCCGGGTTGACGCTTGCCGCTGAGCTCGACGCCGATGATGTCCGGCAGTCGCATATACGACGCACGGCCCAGCATCACCGATTCGGCTTCGAGGCCGCCGACACCCACCGCGATAACGCCGAGGGCGTCGACGTGCGGCGTGTGACTATCGGTGCCGACCAGCGTGTCGGGAAAGGCGACGCCGTCGCGGGCGTGCACCACCGGCGACATCTTCTCCAGGTTGATCTGGTGCATGATGCCGTTGCCTGGCGGGATGACGTCGACGTTTTCAAACGCGGTTTTGGTCCAGTTTATGAAATGGAAACGATCCTCGTTGCGGCGATCCTCGATCGCACGGTTCTTGTCGAAGGCATCGGGCTCGAAACCGGCGTGTTCGACCGCGAGCGAATGGTCGACGATCAGCTGCGTCGGCACCACGGGATTTACCCTGGCGGGGTCGCCACCCCTGGCCGCGATGGCGTCACGTAACCCGGCCAAGTCGACCAGTGCGGTCTGACCGAGAATATCGTGGCACACCACGCGCGCCGGGAACCACGGAAAATCGAGCTCGCGTTTACGTCCGATGATTTGTCCGAGCGAGTCCTCAAGCCGCTCGGGCTCGCAGCGGCGCACCAGGTTTTCTGCCAGCACGCGCGAAGTGTAGGGTAGTCGATCCCAGGCACCCGCTTCGAGCCTGTCGACCGCGGCGCGGGCGTCGAAGTAGTCGAGTTCTGTGCCTTCCAGAGGCTTTCGGTCTGTGGTGTTCATCGTCTTTTCCGGGGGTATGCAAGGTTAATGATCATTAGTCTTCCCACTGCCGAAATTGTCAGCGAGGCCGCGCCTCAACCGACCGCCTCCAGCAGCTTCTGTTCCAGGTTGTTGCGGGTGTAGAAAATGTGTCGCCGCATCAATATCTCCGCCAGTTCCCCATCGCGATTATCGATTGCCCGGGCGATGCTCCTGTGCTCGTCGAAGGCGGTAGTCACGCGCGGACCAGCCATGCCCAGCTGCACGCGGTACATGCGTATCAGGTGGTAAATGCCCTCGATCAGCATCGAGATCAGGTGATCGTTCTTGCTGCCGAGTATGATGCGGTAATGGAAGTCGACATCGCCCGCTTCCTGGTAGTAGGTATCGCCGCTTTGCACCGTCTGTAAATGGGCGTTCAACAATGCCTGCAGGTCATCGATTTCGTCGTCGGTCATGTTGGTCGCGGCGAGCCTGGCGGCCATGCCCTCGAGCGATTCCCTGACCTGGTACAGCGAAACCAGCCGCTCGGGGCTGAGCGCGACCACGCGCGCGCCGACGTTCGGCTTGCGTTCCACCAGGTGACAGTTTTCGAGCCGGTTGATGGCCTCGCGCACGATCGCGCGGCTGACCGCGTAACGGGTTGCCAGTTCTGTTTCGCTCAGTTTCGAACCCGACAGGATGTCACCTTCGACGATATCCTGCCGCAGCTGGATAAAGGTTTTGTCGGACGCGGTAACGGGCTGTTCGGTAACCAGTAGCATCGGGATGATCGGCTGTTGTCGATAAAATTGTCGACAATATAGCCAAAATGAAACATAAAATCAAAAATAATGGCTATATTGTCGACAATATTGGGAATTAAAGACGTTTTATACGTGTTTACGTAGCTACTGAGCTGGCGCTTTAACCGAACGAGGCCAAAAGCTCGCCAATCCTGGATTCGTCCGGATTGACGCCGAGGCCCGGTCCCTGCGGCAGATCGAAATAGCCGCCGCTTATATTGATGCCGTTCTCGGGATCGTAGTTTTCCTCGATATAACTGCCTGAGGTCCACACCGCTTCGAGCAGGCGGGGCTCCACCGTGGCGCCCAAATGCAACACCGCCGCGGCCACGATATCGCCGCCCCAGGTATCCTCGACGGTGTGCGGCATCGATCGCGCGGCACAGATGTCGCGCACCGTGGCCATCGCGCTGGGAGTATGCGGCAGGCCAGGCTCAGGCGCATCGCCTGGCTGGCCGTCATGCCGCGGTTGGTGTCGACGATAACCTGCGCCCGGCCGCCGATTTTCTCCCATACTTTTTTAACCACCGCGATATCGATTTCGACATCGCGACCACCGGCCTTGATTTGAATTCGACGATAGCCTTCGGATACTTTTTCGTCGGCCAGCCGGGAAATATCGTCGGGGCTGCCGATGCCGGTGGCGTAGTATCCCGGCAGTCGTTCGGTTTCGGCACCGCCCAGCAGTTCGCAGACCCGTATTCCGTAATGTTTGCCCAGCATGTCCATCAGCGCGATATCGATCGCGGCCTTGGCGTAATTGTGCCCGTTGAGCAAACCGTCCATGTGCCGGCGCAGCAGCAGCGGCGTTAGAGCCGACTGGCCAATGATATTCGGAGCCAGCTCGGAAATCGCGGCGCGTGCGCCGAGCGCATGCTGGGGCTGATAGACCGGGCCGATCGGCGCGACCTCGCCCCAGCCAACCTGACCGGTATCGGATACCAGTTTGATGATGGAGGTATCGACCGAGTGCAGGGTGCTTCTCGACATGGTGTAAGGACCGCCGATGACGGGCAGGTCTTTCTGGTAGATATGTAATTCACTGATGCGCATGGGCGGGCTCGCTATAAACTGGAAACTGGGATCGACAGGGGCCAAGTATTCGCAAATTCGAATCACGAAGCAACGACTGTGAAATAAAACCTCGGAACAGGTTGTTATTTCTACCCCGTCCCTGGCGCGTCCAGCGTCATTGCAAAAGCCGGACAGATGATGGACACTGCGGCTGATATCGCGTCTCGATCAATGCAATTCGAGCCGGGAAATCGGATCGCGAAAGCAAAATAATAATTGTTTGCGAGCGCGTTAAAAAAGAAACCGTATTCTCGAACGAATACTCGACAGATTTAACGTCTTGTCTGCCAATATCAATAAAGGCGGGTAGACACACCCGCGGCATTATGGAGGAACAAATGAATTCTAAGTTTTCGAAGCTGTGCACGCTGGCCGCTTTACTCTGCGTATCGACCGCGGGATTCGCGGCGGAATGTATCGCGCCGGCGAACCCGGGAGGCGGCTGGGACTTCACCTGCCGTCAAATTGGCAAGATCATGTACGACATCGGCGCCGTCGAAAAACCGATCCAGGTGACCAACATGGCGGGTGCGGGCGGCGGGCTTGCTTTTAACCATGTCGTCGCCGAACGCAACGACGATGCCGATCTGATCGTCGCCGCCTCGTCGGCAACCTCGACTCGCCTGGCGCAAAACGCTTATGCCGGCATGACTGCCGACCAGGTTCGTTTCGTCGGCGCGATTGGCGCGGATCCGGGCGTGATCGTGGTGGCGAAGAATAGCCCGTTCCAGACGCTGGGAGACCTGCTCAACGCCATCAAGTCCAAACCCGGCTCTGTCACGTTCGCCGGCGGATCCGCTACCGGCGGGTTCGATCATCTGAAGCCATTGATGTTGTTACAACGCGTCGGTTTTACCGATATCGCGAAGGTAAAATACATCAGCCTCGATGGCGGCGCGGATGCTATCACGCAGACGATCGGTGGCTTCACCCAGGCGATGACCGGCGATATGTCGGAAGTCGTGGGTTTTTTGAAAGCGGGTGAAATTCGGGTTCTCGCGGTTCTTACCGAAGAGCGTATTCCCGGATTCGAAAGCATTCCGACCGCAAAGGAGCAGGGCTTTGACGTGGTTGCGGTAAACTGGCGCGGCCTCTACATCCCCAGGGGCGTATCCGATGCAACCTTCGACATGTGGGCGCAGCGCCTGCAAAACGTGGCGGATTCGGCCGAGTGGAAAGAGGCAATGGTCGCCAACGGACTGGCACCGTTTACCAAGGTCGGCGGTGACTTCCAGAGCTATATTGACGGCGTGGTTGCCGAGGTACGCAAGCTGAGCCAGGACCTCGGAGTGATTCAGTAGTGGCCAG
>JAASSH010000154.1 GCA_021767985.1 Gammaproteobacteria bacterium
CTTAATTTTCCGCCCGAGTGGGGGGAGCGCACCGCCAGTTTGCGTCCTGGAGACAAAACCGAGCTGCAGGCGGGTATGTGTTTTCATTTTCAGTCGGGTGTCTGGCTGGATAATATCGGCGCCGCGGTATCGGAGCCCTTAGTCGTGACCGAGCAGGGTGGCGAACGCCTGTGCGACGTCCATCGAGGCCTTATCGTCGTGGAATGAGGCCGCAGGCGGTCCCGCAGGTCGCCCGCGCTCAGGCTCGCCTAAACATAGAACATGTCGCGGTACATGCCCTCGGCCCAGGCCAGGCTTGCCTGTCCGCCCTGGGTATCCCATTTCTCGATCAGGTGCGTGCGATCGAAGGCGAAGAGCCCGCTCTGCTGGTTGAACTTGTAGTAGGTGATGATGCTCATGGCCCTGAGCGGCTCGATGTCGACCGCGGAAAAACACATGGTTTGCGGGCTGCGCCACTGCACGTCGTGCCCGAGCGCGTGGCCAGCGATGACTTCGGCGACATATTGCGCTTCGGAGTGCGCGGTGTGGCCGCCCTTGGAAAACGGTTGCGAGCGTGAGTCCCCGGTAACGTAGACGCGCTCGTCGTCTACCAGGTGATAGCGGAACGGGTCGGTTTTTGCCGCTTTCTGCGGGCTATGCGGATCGGCAAGGCCGGCTTCTTCGATCAGGCTCGAGGTGCGCACCGGCGGGTAGATAATCGCGTCGTCGAAGTCGTACTCATCGAACTCGGTCTCGATCCTGCGGCCCTCGATGTCGACATTGCTGATCAATGAGCTGGGCAGATACTCGATGTAATCTCCGTATAGCTGCTCGAACGCGCGTTTGAATCCCGCCTGCTTGATCTTGATATCAGTGTTCATGTCGAGCAACAGGATTTTGGCGCGCACTCGTTGGCGTTTGAAAACGGCGGCCACCATGCAGGCGCGCTCGTAAGGCGCCGCCGTGCATCGATACTCGCCGCTCGGTACCGTCAGCACGAAAGTGCCGCCCCTGAAGCGCTGGATCTTGTGTTTGATGGTGAGCAGTTCCGAACTGGTAACGAAGCCCCCCGGGTAGCGGTGAAACAGCAGGTTACGGGCTTCGCTGTCCTCGACCCCGATGCGCGGGTAGTCATACTCGATACCCGGTGCCAGCACCAGGTAATCGTAGTCGACATAGCCCGCCTCGGTGTAGACCCGGCGGCTGTCGCGGTCGAAACCCAGCACCGTCGCCTGCATGAAATGGTAGCCATGATTGTTGGCGGCGTCGAAAAAGCTGTGGCTCAGGAAATCGAGATCGACCTGGTCGGCGAGCCAGGCGTTGCTGACCGGGAACGAAACAAAGGCCGACTGCTTGTCGATCAGGATGACGTCGAAGGCGGGATTAAAGCGCCGCAGGTACTTGGCCAGGGTCAGGCCCGACCAACCGCCGCCGACCACGACGACGCGCGCGCCCCTGGCCGCGGGAACAGCGGCCCTGCGCAACAGCTTTTGCAGGGCAGGGGCGGTTTGCGGCAGCGAATCGCTCGCTTCGGAGGCGGAGGCGGGAGCCGCGACGCCGACCGCGTTTCCGGCGAGCACAGCGCCACCGGCCTGCAGGAAACGACGCCGACTCAGTTTTTCCTGTTCAGTCATCCAAACTAGACCTCACTGAAAATCCGGATTACGCCATGCGGCACTGGGCGCCAGGTCCGCCTGCGGCAGCGGCAGGTAGGAAATATAGTTCAGCACCTTGTCGAAGTCTTCCGCGCTCAGCGCCGCGAGCAGGGCAGCCATGCTCGGTTTTACCCGTCTCATGTTATTCCGCACCAGGCGCGCCTGGCGTGACATGTAGCTATAGTGCTGGCCCTGCAGGCGCGGATAGGATAGTTCGTTATTACCTTCCCCAGCCGCGCCATGGCAGCTGGCGCAGTACTGTTCGTAGAGCTCGCCACCCTCGCGGTACTCGGCACTCTCGGGCGGCCAGGGGCCTCGCCCATGTGCCGGATTCATCGGCAGCGTCGATATATAGGCGACCACGTCGCTGATATTTTGATAGCCACCGATGGTACGTTGTTGCACGAAGGGCTGCATCGAAGGAATAACGCGCCGTCCGCTGCGAATATCGAGCAACTGCTTCATCAGCACGTTTACATGCTGGCCCGCCAGCTGGGGATAGGTACCGTCATTGTTGCCCCAGGCCTCGGGCAGATGGCAGCGCGCGCAGATATCGAAGGTGCGGCGGCCATTGTCGATGTCGGGCACGAATTCGAGCACCACGCGAATCGGCTCGACCGCAGTGGCTGCAGTCGAGAGTGAAAACACGATCGCGGTAATGAAGCTGTAACAAGTGATCTTCATCGACAAAGCGGGTGACTGGCTTATCCTGGTTTTTTACACCTTAGGTGAGTCGGCCGCAGCTGTCCTTGATCTACAGCAACTATCAACTTGTCCCAGACTTCGATTTCGTGTTCCAGAAACTCGGTTCCGACCTGGGATGCCAGGCCGTCGTAAAGTGCGCCACCCAGCTGGTCGCGTTCGTCGCGCGCCTGCTGCCGATACCACTCGTTCCGGTCGACAATGTCGATGTCGACAAAACCTGCCGACTCGAGCGCCTGTCGATAGGTATTTGCCGAGGCTAGCCCGAAATCCAGGCCCTCCGCTTCCAGGTAAGCCTGCATCTCGGCCGAGGGTTCGCCCTCGTAACCGGCGAGCCAGTCACTGGCGGCGAACCAGCCGCCGGGCTCGAGCACGCGGTATACGTCCGCCGCCAGCGCGTGTTTGTCGGCGATATGGATGATCGAATCCTTGCTGGTTACCGCTTCGAAACTCGAGTCGGCGAAGGGCAGGGGACCCGGTTCGACGCAGATGAACTCGGTGCGATCGGAGATGCCATGTCGCTGCGCCAGGCCGTTGCAGCGATCGATCAGCCAGGTCTCGATATCGATACCGGTCACCTTCCCGGCCCCGTGCTGCTTGACCAGGTGCAGGTCGATGCCGCCGAGACCACAGCCGATATCCAGTACCGAAAGCCCCCGCAGGTCGACGCCTGCCAGGTAGCGGTCTATTTCATCGGTGCCGCCGGGCGACATGAAGCCCTCGCCCCACAGCGCTTCGAGCAATGCCATCAAATTGTCGTCGTATTCCTGGTGTGCATCGGTACTCATATCGGGCCTCGTGGTTGGTAATCGCGATATACAGGCATTAAACACTTTTTCCCGGGCAGATTCTCGCCTGTTTTAATGTCTGCTCGATACTTTTTGTCCGGCGGCTCAATCGATAACGACCAGCCGCCGCGGTGCCTGCACCGGCAGTTCCGCGACGTCTTCCTTGAATAGCAGCGTGCAGATGTAGTAGGTAATGCCGGACATGCGGGGGCTGAAAAACTGGCTCTCGAAGTTCACACAGGTTCGGGGTTCGAACACTTTTTCGGATTCGCTGTCCGACATTTCATAGACGAAGTTGCCCACCCAGTCGGGCGGAAAGCCGATGCCGAGTTCGTAACCGCCGACCCAGCCGGCGTCGGACCAGATGCCGACCGAGTCGTAATAGTCCCTGGCGGCGGTTACCAGCTCGCCCACTGTCAATCCCGGTTTCAGAATCCTGGCGATTACATCGAACACGCCGGACGATTTGGCGTGATAAGCCAGAACGTCGGCCGGCGGTTCGCCCACGTAAAACGAGCGCGCCGCGTTGGCGTGGTAGCGCCAGTAAACCCCGCTGACGTCGATATTCACCTGTTCCCCGGCCATGATCACCTTGCGGCTGGCCAGCGAATGGCCGGTGTTGGCCTTGGGTCCCGACAGCACGGGCAGCGTGATCGCGGGATTTTCACCCCCGGCCTGCGCCATCGCGTGAATCATTTCGCCGTAGACGTCCAGTTCGGTGACGCCGGGACGGATCGCGTTGCGGGCGGCATCGATACCGATATCGGTGATGCGCGCGGCATGTTCCATGTAGGCTATTTCCTGTGGCGATTTGAGCCAGCGCACGTCGCGTAACACGTCGCTGCCATCGGTTATCGTGGCGCCGGCGGTCTCGAAAGCCTCGCGAAAGCGGGCACTGATCGCCGGGTTGGGGCGATAGCTGTAAAGCTCCATGCCGACCGTGCCGCCGAGCCAGCCCTCGGCCTTGAGCTCGTCGATAATAAAACCGATACCGTCACGTCGATTGTCGATCGGGAAGGTTCGAATATCCTCGGCGCAGGTAACGAAGCGGCACATGACGCGCTCGCTCGGGGTATCGAACATGATGAAGCGATCGTGGTCGACGTGAATCGCGATACCGCTGGTCGCCGGCCACTGTTTGGGGCTTTGCGCCTGGTACCATTCGCAGGTATAGCCGCTGACATAGTACAGGCTCTCCGGCGCCGTCAGCCACAGCAGGTCGATATTGTCCTGCGCCATGCGCTGGCGGATCGCGCTCAGGCGTGATTTGAACTCGGCCAGCGAAAATCCCAGCTCCATTGCCGGATTGCACTGCTCCAGCACCAGGTCGCGATTTTGTCCCATAACGGTTACTCCCGAAGTAGTTAAACGATTTCGAAAAATCCCGCAGGCCGTTTAGAATATCAGTCTCCTATCCTGATGTCAGATAGATGTCGAACGGAGACCGGGTTTATGAGCGAGCGGCTGGCGGTGTTTTTCGATGCCTGTGTTTTCGAGCACGACACGGGCAGCGGCTTCTTCGAAGCCACGGCGTCGCCCTATCTGCCGGTAATCGAAACCCATCCGGAGAATAGCGAGCGGCTGCGTAACATGCACGCTGTGCTGCGCAAGGGGCCGATCTCGGAGGCGCTCGACTGGTATCCGGGGGAGCCCGCCGACCGCGCAGCGCTCGAGCGGTTCCACGCTGCGGACTATATCGACGAGCTCGAATCTATCCCGGCAAGCGAAGCCCGCGCCTTTTCCAGCACGACCGTATTCGGGCCTGGCAGCTACGAGATTTGCCGTCAGGCTGCCGGGCTGGCCATGGCTGCTGCCGGGTACGCATTTGACGACAACAATCGTATTGCTTATGCGCTGGCGCGACCTCCCGGGCATCATGCGCAGCCTGAAATGGCCGACGGTTACTGCTTTTTCAACAATGTCGGTGTCGCGCTGGAGTATTTACGCGCTCGCGGCCTGAAAAAAGCCGCGGTGATCGACTGGGACGTGCATCATGGCAACGGCACGCAGGAGGGCTTTTACCAGGATTCCGATATCCTGACGATTTCGCTGCATATGAACCACGGCGCCTGGGGGGTGACCCATCCGCAGACCGGTGATGTCGAAGAAGTGGGCGGCGGGGCGGGTCGCGGCAAGAATTTGAATATCCCGATGCCTTATGGTTCCGGAGACATCGCCTATAACCGTGTATTCGACGAAATCGTTGCCCCGATGGTCAGGCAGCATCAGCCCGAGCTGCTGTGTATCGCCGCGGGCCAGGATGCCAACCAGTTCGACCCGAACGGCCGCCAGTTACTGAGCATGAACGGTTTTTACCAGCTCGGTAAACGCGCGCGGGCGCTTGCCGACGAGTGCTGTAACGGCAAGTTGCTGCTGGTACAGGAAGGTGGTTACGCGATCAGCTACGCGGCCTATTGCCTGCACGCGACGCTGGAGGGCGTGCTGAACCGCGAGCCCGGATTACCCGATCCGTTGGCCTACATGCAGGAAGACACCAAGCGGCTGGCGCAATTCATCAACCAGTTGCGGCAGCGTTACAGCGCGGCGCTGGCCTAGCGCCGAATCACCAGAACGCGCGCGTCGATGCCTTCCTTGCGAATGTAGTCGGCCTCGACGACCTGCTCGACGCGAAATCCATGCAGCCCGGCCTGTCGATAGACCTCGGGCTCCAGGTTCAGTTGCCGCCAGGCGGCGCCGTTCACCGTGATCACGCACAGGCCGTCCGGTTTGACGCAATTGACGACATGGTGGAGATCGGAAATCTTCGGTACCGCGAAGGAAAACAGGCCGACGCATAGCAGTGCATCGTAAGCCTGCTCGAGCCGTTTCGGCATGGTGAAGTCATGCTGCCACAGCGCCCGGTAGACGCCACGATCCTGGGCCCGGGCCAACATCTCGCGCGAGAAATC
>JAASSH010000569.1 GCA_021767985.1 Gammaproteobacteria bacterium
AAGAAACACCCGTTGAAAGTTTCGTCGCCCAGATCGTAGACGCTCTTGATATTGACTACACCGACCTGGTCGGTCTCCCAACCTGTATCGAGCTGACCTACCAGTTTCTTGTCGAAAATGATCGGAGCCCGAGTTCGATTTTGCAATGTTATAACATCGGTCATGACCATGCCCTCTTCGGCCAGCACGATCGGTCTCTGCGTATCCTCATCCCTGTCGTACAGCCAGATACCATAGGCGGGTGACTTTTCAACGGACCCGGCCCCGAGATCATCCAGGTAAGGATCGATGCAAGGTCTTTGCACGTTAGTCGCATCAAGAAGCCGGCAGGTGGATTTAGTGACCAACATGCGATTCGAGCCATCCCATAGCGGAAATGCAGAATTGTAGCGGCCGGTTAGCGAGAGCGAACCAGAGTTGTTGATGTTCGAGACCGTGGCGCGCCTTTGCGCCGGGCCCGGGTCATTCAATGGCCAGATCGGCTTGTTGACATCCACGAAGCGATCGACGCTGATGATCTCGATAGCGCCACCACCAAAAGTACCGTCGAAGGGCCTGGTGATCACCATCAAATCACCGTTTTCCATCTCGCGCAGGTTGGTGAACTGGATATTAGCGCCACCGGTGCCGGTCGCATGGCTTTGCGAACCGTACAGGATTTCCAGGTCGCTGCCGTCAGGATTCGCGGTATAAATATTGACTTCGTTGTTGCCCGCGGCATTATCCCAGCGGCTGAAAACGATGCGCCCACCACCGTAATGGGTTAACACCTGCGGGTAAAGATCGTGACTCTGGTTAAAGGATATCTGGCGGATGCTCAACGGGTCGCCGGTGGCATCCATGACGTGTAATACGAGTGCCTTGACACCCTCGTCTTCGTCGAGAGCCGCATATCTCGTCTTGCCCTCGTTGTTCAGTAATTCCTGAGATTGCTTCTGCCGATCTGATGTGAACACGATACGGCCATCGGGCAGGTAGCTCGGGTAGAGATCATCGCCCTGCTCGGCAATCGTCGCACTCGATATGATTCGACGCAACTGAGAGGTTTCGAGATCATACTCATAAATATTCCAGGTCGGAAAAGGGGGATTGTTCGGGTCGGGGTCGAACAGTCGCAGCGAAAATATGAGCTTGGTGCCGTCATGGTTCGAATTCAGCCCTTTGACGTCGCCAATGCCGTTGGTTACCGAGCTTGTAATATTGGTCACGTTGGCATCGCTGGCACTGCTGGTGCGCAGATAGACATCGCCGCCAGACATAAATAGCGTCGGTTCGCGCAGATCGATGTTCTCGTCGTCACCCATGTCATCGACCGGGACCGGACGTTTTATAAACGCGACAGGAACTTCGAGGATGCCAGGATCAATTCCCCCGTCGCCTGACGAACTCGAATCGCAGGCGCTGAGCAGCATAGTCACCACGCTTATAAACACCAGCCCAACCCACTTCGTTACGGATTGCATGCGCAAATTTTCAAAATCTAGAGCCTGTATTCTCATAATTTAACTTGTGTTCGGTAATACCTTATATATACACGCGAAAGCCGCTCCAGCGCTGGACTTAGTGTAACTTCGACCTTGCGGCTCCTGCTTCCGAATTCGGACAAAATGCGCTTTTTTCCTTACAGGCGGTATACGGAAGTCGATCCCACTCTCGTAAACTAGTGACCAGGATATTTGTATGGATTATTAAAAACAGGTTAGTCAGAGCTGAAATATTTATATCAGCTTGTAGGGAATCGATCAGGGGTAATTTGAAAAAAGTGAAATATTCCCGCGGTCTTAAATACATCGGCCCTTTGCGGCTGTGCTAGCTTTTATGGTCACGTAAAAGACTGAGATCTCGAGAACCGCGACAACCAGGAGATAAATGGGGAAATCCATGGGAACGAAGACGAGAATATTGTTACTGCCAGCGCTGCTGGCGATGCTGACAACCCAGTCTATCTGGGCGGGTCCGGCAGAACGCGCCATGGCCAAGCGGATCCACGATCGGCTTACCGGGGTTAGTGCGACTAATGCCGTTATCGACGCCATGGAAGCCACCCTCGACTGCACCTTACCCGCAACACCAGGCTACCCCTGTGATGGAACCGGCAAAAACGCCGCACGCTACGCAATCGATACAACGCAGCACAACCCGAATGCGGGTAATCCGAATGCGTACGCGTTTTACAATGTCACGCTGAAAAACTTCGCCACCCCCTGGACCAACGAGGAGCAAACCGTTTTTGCCCCGCTGAACGATTACAGCGCAACCATCGTCGGCGCGGTACGTGACGAGCTCGATTTTAGACGCATTCTTTATGATGACTTGGTCTATCTTGGCAACGGCATTACTCCCGGCTATGCCAACGACAACAACGATCACTACGAAGCGCTCGAGGCGCTGGATCCCAAGTCAACGGGTAACCTCGCCAATCAATCAATTCTGGTAGAGCGGACCCAGTCCTTGGTCAGGCCCGGCATCCCTGCGGCCGGAATCATGACCAGCCGCGCCGGCGCCAAGGCGTTTTTCGACGCCGGCACCAATCGCGCGATGTTCCGCTTTACCTTGATGAATCACTTGTGCACCGACCTGGAACCGATCAAGGAC
>JAASSH010000155.1 GCA_021767985.1 Gammaproteobacteria bacterium
CGGAGTCGATGGAAGTGATGGAAATCGAGCAGAGCGGCGAGGAAAATGAGCTGACCATCCAGCTCTTCCAGGACCTGATGTCGGGCAGCCTGAAATTGCCGAGCCTGCCCGACGTGGCGCATCGCATCCAGCAGGCCTTTGCCGATGAAGCGGTCAACGCGGAATCGATCTGCGACATTATCCATTCGGACCCGGCGATAACCGCGAAGCTGATCATGATCGCAAACAGCGCCTTTTACCGCGGCCAGGCGCAGATCGAATCGCTGCAGCAGGCGGTTGTTCGTCTCGGCCTCGAAACCACGCGCAAGTGGGTCATGACTTATGCCGTGAAGGAGTTGTTCCAGAGCAGGAACGCGGGCATGAAGGCGCAAATGCAAAAAATGTGGAAGCACAGTCAGCACGTCGCCAGTTTGTCTCGCCTGATGGCGAGTAAGCTGAAAGGCTTCGACATCGAACAGGCGCAGCTCGCGGGCCTGATCCACGACCTCGGCGAGGTCGCGATCCTGCAGTACGCCCAGGATAACGAGGAACTGATCAGTAACCCGGAATTATTGATGCAGGCGGTCAAGAAACTGCGTCCGCAAATTACCGGCATGCTCCTGACCCAGTGGAAGTTTAGCCCGGATTTTGTCACCGTCGGCGAAGAGTGCGAAGACTGGTTTCGTAACCCGGGCGACGAGCCCGATCTGTGCGACCTGGTGCTGATCGCGCAGTATCACGCCCTGATCGGCACCCCGGAAGTGAAGCAGCTGCCGCCGGTGCAGTCGCTGCCCGCGTTTGCCAAGCTCGGTATGGATGATCTCGGTATGGATCAGATCGTCGAGTTCCTGAATCAATCTCGTGCCGAAATCGAAGCGATCGAAGCGAACCTGGCCGCGGTCTAGGCCAGGTCGAAGCCCATAGCCGACAGTCTGGCCCGTTATGTCGCGGTGCGAGAGAAAGTTAACTTGAGGCTCTCCTCGCGGCTCTGACGAACGGTTTCTACCACGGAATGCTGTTGCCGTTGAACCCGATGAATTGCCCGCTCTGTGCGGGGCCCGCCGATTGCAGAATAGCTTTCAACCCCGATGCGCTCTCGCTCGTGCTGATTTCTGCATTGGCTCCACCCATGTCGGTTCTGACCCAGCCGGGGTGCAGGGTGATGGCGCTGATGCCACGCTCCGCCAGGTCGATTGAAAGGCTCTTGACAACCTGGTTTACCGCGGTTTTCGAACTGCGGTAGATGTACTGGCCGCCGCCGCTGTTATTGGCGATGCTGCCCATCTTGCTGCTCATTACCGCCACCAGCTTTTGCTGGCTGGCCGCAACCTGAGCCACCAACGCCTGTGCCAGCATTAGCGGTGCCACCGTATTGACCTCCAGCACCTGGAGCCAGTCCCGCGCATCGACCGCGCCGAAACCAGCGCCTCGCGGACCGTAGATGCCCGCATTACACAGCAATATATCAATCGGCCTGTCGGCAAGCTGCTCCGCCAGCTCTGATATCTGCTGCTGATCGGTGACATCGAGCGCGAATATTTCGATATCCGGGTCGCGCTCGCCTAAGGTCTGTAGTTGAGTGGCATCGGCAGGGTTGCGGCAGCAGGCAAGTACCTGCCATCCATCCTGCGCAAACTGCTCGCTGAGCTCGAGGCCGATGCCGCGATTGGCACCGGTGATCAGTATGGTTCGATTTGCCATGATTGCGCTCCTCGTTTTGTTATCGGGTTACCTGTCTCTCGAATAATACGTGTAAGCGGGTTATTTAACTAAGTCTGGCCTGGATTAGCGGGGAATCGGCATATGGCTTTGCACCCAGCGCAGGATATCCGCAACTCCCATGGCGCCGGCCTGGCGCGCCACTTCACGACCCCGGTGGAACAGGGCCAGCGTCGGGATGCTGCGGATATTGAATGCGGCCCCCAGCTGCTGTTCGGCCTCGGTATTGACCTTGAGCAGCCTGATTTTAGGTTCCAGTTGTGCCGCCGCCTGTTCGTACGCCGGTGCCATCATTTTGCAGGGCCCGCACCAGGGCGCCCAGAAATCCACCAGCAACGGGATTTCATCGCGCTCCAGGTGTTTCTTGAAGCCCGGCGCCGAAACTTCCAGCGGCTGGCCGTTGAACAGCGGTTTGTGGCATTTGCCGCACCTGGGCGCTTCGGACTGACGCGCCAGCGGGATGCGGTTTGTTGCTGCGCAAGCCGGGCACACGATATGCAATGTCTCGCTCATTTCATGATCTCGATTGACAATGATTTAACCTATATAGGGCTCGAAACTGGTTTTCCCAGAGACCGGGCGAGCAGGTATCGATCGAGTTTACGTGCAAACCGGTTATCGATGAACCAGACCCGCCTGGCGGCCCGGGATTCCTCAAATGGCAGGCGTCTGTGATAGTATCGCGGGGTGAATGACAGTTGATCGGTCAGGTCAGGTAGAGAATTATGAAGTTGATCAACACGTTAATGTCCGCATTTTTTGTTGTGGCAATGTCGTCGGCATTGGCCGCGGATGAAGTCAAAACCGCCAGCTTCGGTAACGCGGAAGTTGCCTACGATTACCAGTCGACGGAAACCGGTGTATCGATACTCACGCTGATTGCGCTGGTTTCCGAAACCAATAATTCACTGCGGGGCCTCAAGAATACCGATCGACGCCGTTTGGCCAGGCTCGGTCAGCTGGTTTACCAGTGCAAGCTGATGTTATACCGGCCGACGCAAAGCGATGCCGCGCTGGATGCGAAAGCCCCGATTCTGATCTCCAGGAACTACAGTCTGTTTACCGGCGTGGATTTACGCCTGGGCGTCGACGAGCGGGTGGGAATCCTCGCGCAGGCATTAAAAGCCGTGGACGATGATAGCCTGTTCACCGCCTCGCTGGGCGACGAGGAGACGGTCAAGGGAATGTGGGAAATCGTGGGAGAGGGCGCGGAGGTCGACCTGAAACAGTTTAATATCAACCTGGTAAAAGAGTCCGATTTGATCCAGTCCGCCGAGAGTATCGATATCAACGTCAGGTTTCCGGTATTCCAGCTCGAAAAGCCGGTGTACCAGTGGAATTATAATTTCAGCCTGAAAGATTTTAATAAGGCGGTGCAGTATGTCGATCAAAACTGTACCCCGGCAAGGCTCAGGGAGTTGGTCAAGCAGTCCAGCTAGGAATCGGTAGATCGGCCGCGAAAGGCAGTTCGAAACGGACGATCGAGTCGATACACGGAGTGTTACTGACTGCGGTCAGTGAAGCGCGCTCGAATTTCAAATTCCCGATATGATCTGGATCAATGCATAACCGCCAGACTGATCCAGAATTACCGATGACAAATTAAGCTGGAAAGCGATTACATGACAGTCAAACAGCCTGAAGCTATCGAGATTACACCCGACCGATTCGATAATCTTAAGCCCTACGAGCTGACGGATCATCTCGAACGGGGTCGGGTATTGCTGTTCCCGACGCCGCCGCTGGAACTGCCCAGCGACGAGGATCTCCAGTTTCTCAAGCAGAAAACGCCCGAGTATCACACGCGCAAGAACATCAGTTACTACCCGGAAGCGGACCTGATCCGGGGCATCAAGGCGCCGCCGGAAATCGAGCAACGCACGCAGGCCATACTGAAGGCTTACCAGGAGCGCGTGGGGGCCTGCCTGCGGCGGCTGGTTCCCACGTTCACGCCGGGCTGGCGGTCGGCGACGTCGAGCCTGCGGGTGTTCGAAGAAAACAACCGCGGCATTCCGATTCGGGCGCGCAGCGATCGCATCCACCTCGATGCCGGCACCTATGGTGCGTCGCGCGGCGACCTGATCCTGCGGTTTTTGACGAACCTCGACGACAAGGAACGCGTCTGGCGCTGCAAGGGCACCGTGTCCGACCTGGTCGAAACCTATGGTGAAGCGGCCGGCCTCGAACGCGGCGACGAGCTGCTGCGCGACAGCATGCTCAGGCGCATGGGTTCGGGCATGGTGCGCGGTTTGTCCAGGGCTTTCCCGTCGCTGGCGACGCTCGAGCAGTCGGCCTACGACCAGGCGATGCGGCACATGCATAACTACATGAAGGAGAGCGACGAGTTCCACCAGGACCCGGAAGGCATGGTCGAAATCCGATTCAAACCCAGGAGCTGCTGGCTGGTGTTTGCCGACATGGCGGGCCATTCCTGCCTGTCCGGCGAGTTCGCGATGATCAACACCTTCATGGTGCCGCGAACCAATTTTCGGCACCAGGAATTCTCACCCTGGGAAGTGCTCGACCGCTACGCGCGGGGCAAGTCGGCGTTGCCGCCCGATATCCCGATCGGCAGCTAACGCAAGCTGGCCAGCAAGAAACCGCTGTGCTGCAAATTTCCCGCAATGTTGCCATCCCCGACGACGAGATCGAGCTGTCGGCCATCCGCGCGCAAGGGGCCGGCGGGCAGAACGTCAACAAGGTGTCGTCGGCGATACATTTGCGCTTCGATATCAGGGCTTCTTCGCTGCCGGAGTTTTACCAGCAACGCCTGCTGGCACTGCGCGATCGGCGTATCAGCAAGGATGGCGTAGTCATCATCAAGGCTCAGCAGTACCGCACCCAGGAGAAAAACCGCCAGGCCGCGCTGGATCGGTTGCAGGAACTGATTAAATCGGTGGCCGTCGTGCGTAAGGCCAGGAAGCCGACCAGGCCCAGCAAAAGTTCGCAGGCCAAACGTCTCGACCGAAAAACCCGGCGCGGCAAGACCAAGTTGCTGCGCGGCCGGGTTTCGGAACAGTAATGCGAACCGCGTTAATCGGCTTCCCCGCGTTGGCGTGGACCTGGCGGTTACCGGTTACCTGAATACCAGGCCCGTCCCCGGTTATTTCGATTTCTTCGCGGTCAGCTTCCTGATTTTTGCGACCTGCTGTTTTTCCCAGCGTTGACCAGCCGCCAGCATCATCCTGGCTTTCTTCTCGCCCAGTTTCAACAGCGCCTGTTCACGTTTCAGCGCCGCCTTGAGGTTCTCGTTCAACAGGTCGATTTCTGCCTTCGCGGCCGCCTTCGCCAGCTTGATTTCCTCTTTAGCGGCTGCGCGCGCGCTTCTAAGCGTGGCCCGGGTCGCCTTTAAATCCGCGCGCAGTTGCTTGAGTAAAGCCTGGCGCGAACTGGCAGCGGCCTTGCGTTTGGGTGCCGTCTTTTTCTTTTTAACCGCAGTCTTTTTGGTAGCGGCTTTTTTAACGGGTGGGGTTGTCTTTTTGACGGTGGATTTTTTCTTGACGGAAGCCGCTTTCTTTTTTGGAGTGGTTTTTTTTACTGCCGGCTTCTTTGCGGCCGCTTTCTTTTTAACTGCTGCTTTTTTTGTCGTAGGCATATCAAGACCGTGAGAGCTTTTGACGGTTTTTCAGGGTACCTAAAACAGACTTGTTTATAAAGCGTTGCCTGGAATTATGTCGTGCTGAACCCCCGGCCGCCTTTTCCGCTGGTTGCGTCAGGCCAGTTGTTGTCTGATGGCGTTGAACGCCGCGAGACTGTCGCGGGTAAAGTTGATAATTCGATAATCGGGCCAGGTAGAGAGTTTTACGATGGTTAGCTCGGCGCTACGGTTAACGTAAATCATTTGCCCGAAGACGCCACGCGCCATGAAGTCTCCTGCCTCGATATTATTGTTCCACCAGAAGTTGCTGTAAGCCCCGTCCGGGCAGGTGTCGGTGTAGGGCGGACCGTAAACGCTGCGGTCGCCGCTGGCACAGGACTCGACCCATGCTGCCGGAACTACCTGGGCGTTGCCGACCTTGCCGCTGTTCTGCATCATCAATCCGAAGCGCGCATAGTCTCGCAGGGTCGCGTTGAACCCGCCATCGGCGAGCGCCGTAGAGGCGCGGTCGACGGTGAAAAAAGCGTGCTGCTCGGCGCCGATTTTTTTCCAGATCAACTCGCTCATGAGTTCGGCCAGCGGCCTGTTGGCGGCGCGTTCCAGCGCCCAGGCAACGACGTCGGTCTCGACCGATTTGTACTCGAAACGCTTGCCGTGTTTCCTGATCCTGGGCAGGGTCAGGATGATATCGCGAATGGTGGACCGGGCCTCGTTCTCGGGCACCGGGCGCCAGC
>JAASSH010000570.1 GCA_021767985.1 Gammaproteobacteria bacterium
AGCTATCATGAAGCCACCGACAAACACCGGGGTGGCAGCAATAACGCTATCGATTCGATCGAGGACTCCGCCGTGGCCCGGTAGCAAATGACCGCTGTCCTTGACGCCGGCTTCGCGCTTGATAACGCTTTCGAACAAATCGCCGACTATGGATATCGACACGGTCGCAATTCCAATCAACACGAATGGCAGCAGCCCGATACCCCATCCCTGCGTCAGCCAGAAAATCAGCAAGATCCATATCAGGTTGACCAGGACGCCGCCGTATACTCCTTCCCAGGTCTTACCCGGACTGATGGACGGCGCGAGTTTTCGCTTGCCGAATTTACGACCGCTAAAATAAGCGCCGATGTCGGCCAGCCAGACCAGAGTGAGCATGTACAACAGTATTTCGCCACCATAGGTCTGGTGCAGGTAAACCACGCCCTGACCGCAAATCCATAGCAGGTCCAGGCCCAGTCCCAGCATTACCACGCGCGCCAGCAAAGGCCTGTTCTCCTGGTGCCGATAAAAAATAAACCCGATCGCGATCACCATCCATAACACGATGCCCGCCAGTGACTGCGCATAGACAAGTTCCGCGCTAGTGAATGCGAGCGACCACCAGTAAAGCGCGGCAAACAGGATACCGGCAACGATCGCAACCGCTGCCGCCGGCTTGAGCGTCAGCAACACGAATTCCCGCGCCGCAGCGAACAGGACCAGGGTAAACAACAGGCCGACCCAGCGCGTTTCGGCGAATAGTATGCTGCCGATAACAATCACGGCCAGAATTACCGCGGTGATGATGCGCTGTTTCAGCATTAACCGGGAACCTCGATCTGTTCACCGGTTTTTCCGTAGCGCCGCTGGCGCCTGGAATATTCTGCGAGCGCGTCGGCCATTTCGGTCTCGGAAAAGTCCGGCCACAGCGTATCGCAAAAATAGAACTCGGTATAAGCCAGTTGCCACAGCAGGAAATTGCTGATTCGTCGCTCGCCGCCGGTGCGTATGAAAAGGTCCGGGTCCGGTGTACCCGCCAGCGACAGCTGCGCGGCAAAGGCCTGGTCGTCGATTCGAGCCGGATCGAGATTACCTTGCTGTACCTGCTGTGCGATTGTGCGACAGGCATTGACGATATCCCATTGGCCGCCGTAGTTAGCCGCGATATTTAACACCATAGACTTGTTGGCACCGGTCTCGGCCTCTGCGTGGCTTATCTGCTGCTGCAGATCCGTCGAAAACGAACTTCGCTCGCCAATAAATCGGATTCTTATCTGTTGCTCATGTAATTCCGGCGTATATTGCCGCAGCGACTCCATAAACAATTCCATCAAACTGCTGACTTCTTCTGCGGGACGGTTCCAGTTTTCACTACTAAAGGCGAACAGGGTCAGATGCCTGACACCGACGCGCGCGAAATACTCCACCGCCAGGCGCGTGGTTTCGACACCCTTGCGATGGCCATAAGCGCGCGGCATCAGGCGTTTTTTTGCCCAGCGCCCGTTGCCATCCATGATTACGCAAACGTGCTCCGGGATTGATGCCTGGGATTGTGAATTCATGATCCCGTGATCCTGTCGCGATCAAATTTCCATCAATTCCTTTTCCTTGGTCTGCAACAGGGATTCGATTTCATCGGTAGACTGGTTGGTAACCTGCTGCACAAGATCCTGACCGCGATGTTCCTCGTCTTCCGAGATATCCTTGTCCCTGGCCAGGGATTTCAGATCATTGTTACCGTCGCGACGAATGTTCCTGATCGCAACGCGCGCGTTCTCCGCGAGTTCGCGCACTACCTTGACCAGTTCCTTGCGGCGCTCCTCGGTTAGCGGCGGCATGGGTACCCTGATAACCGTACCCGCGGTGGTCGGATTGAGACCGAGGTCCGAAGTCATGATCGCTTTCTCTATAATCGGCACCATGCTCTTGTCCCACGGTGCGACCGCCAGCGTGCGCGCGTCTTCCACGGTGATATTGGCGGCCTGCCCTACCGGAACCTCGCTGCCGTAAAAATCCACGTTGATATGGTTAAGCAGGCTCGGATGTGCGCGCCCGGTTCTGATCTTGCTGAGTTCCGCTTTGAAAGCCTCGATACTCTTGTTCATACGATTACGCGCATCTTGCTGAACGTCTTCTATCATGGTTTTACCTCTTTTCGGGTTACCCGGGTACCGACCGATTTTCCTCGGGCCAGTTCGAGTAATGCGCCGGGCTGATTGATATCGCAAACCACCAGGTCAAGCGCATTATCATTACACAAAATCATTGCCGCGACATCCATCACCGCTAACCGCTGGTCGATTGCGAGATCGTAATCCAGGTCGCGGTAGCGTACGGCGTCGTCATGCTTTACCGGATCCTTGTCGTAAATGCCATCGACCTTGGTAGCCTTGATTAGCAGATCGGCACATATCTCGATTGCGCGCAGGCTGGCGCCGGTGTCGGTGGTAAAATACGGGCTCCCGGTACCCGCCGCGAAAATCAGGATTTCACCTTGCTTAATGCGCCGGCGCGCATCCCGCTGGGTATATGACTCGCAGACCTGCGGCATCACGAGGCCCGACATGACCACGGCGGTTTTACCCGCGCGCAGCAGACCGTCCTGCAGGG
>JAASSH010000009.1 GCA_021767985.1 Gammaproteobacteria bacterium
AAGGCGAGGCCCAGCCGGTCGCGGTCGCCGAGACCGACCCAACAGATACGCGCCGGCAGTCCCTGGAAGCTGATCCGGCTTTGCGCCATGTCGAGCCAGTTGTGCAGGTGGGGGTCGTCTGGAATCAGTTCCTTGACCTTGGCGTCGGTCTTGTAGATATCCTCGGGATCACCTGACAGCGCCACCCAGCGAAACGGTCCGATGCCCCTGCAGAACAGTGGACGAATATAGGCCGGAACAAATCCGGGAAAATCGAACGCTTTTTTAACGCCCTGATCGAAGGCTTCCTGGCGAATGTTGTTTCCATAGTCGACCGTCGCAATGCCCTGGCCATGGAAATCGAGCATCGCCTGCACGTGAACGGCCATCGATTTGCGCGCTTCCGCCGCCACCAGCTCGGGATCTGTGGCACGTTTCATTTCCCACTGTTCCATGGTCCAGCCAATCGGCAGGTAGCCGTTGACAGGATCGTGCGCCGAAGTCTGGTCGGTGACAAGATCCGGCTTTACGCCGCGCCTGACCAGTTCCGGCAGGATTTCACCACCGTTTCCGAGCAGCCCGACCGACAACGCCTCGCCTTTGGCGCAGGCATCTTCGATCATATGCAGCGCTTCGTCGAGCGATGCGGCACGCTTGTCGAGATACTTGGTTCGCAAACGAAAATCGATGCGCGTTTCGTCACATTCGATACACAGGATGCTGTAGCCGGCCATGGTTGCGGCCAGCGGTTGCGCGCCACCCATGCCGCCGAGCCCCGAAGTAAGGATCCACTTACCGCGGGTGTCGCCGCCGAAGTGCTGGCGCCCTGCCTCGACAAAGGTTTCATAGGTGCCCTGCACGATTCCCTGGCTGCCGATATAAATCCAGGAGCCTGCGGTCATCTGTCCGAACATCATCAGACCCTTACGATCGAGTTCGTTAAAGTGTTCCCAGTTGGCCCAGGCCGGCACCAGGTTGGAGTTTGCAATCAGTACTCGCGGGGCGTCGACATGAGTTTTGAAAACCCCGACCGGCTTGCCGGATTGAACCAGCAGGCTTTCGTCGTCATTCAGCTCCTGCAGGCATTCGAGAATCTTGTCGAAACATTCCCAGTTGCGCGCGGCGCGGCCGATGCCGCCATAAACGATCAACTGTTCCGGTTTCTCGGCCACCTCGGGATCGAGGTTGTTTTGAATCATTCGATAGGGCGCCTCGGTAAGCCAGCTCTTACAGGTTAACTCGCTACCGCGCGGTGCGCGGATCTTGCGGCTGGTATCGGTTCTGTCTAAAGGCATAATGGTTTCCTCGTACTGGTAAGTTAACGCAGTTGGTATTCGTCGGTGGCGTAACGCGCGCCGAGCTCGTAGCGCTCGCCGGGATAGGTTAATGTCACATAGGTGACTACCTGGTCGTGTTTCCAGGTACGCCGGGTTAACTGCAGGCAGGGTTCGCCGGCTTTCATTTCGAGTAATTCACGCGTCTGCTGGTCCGGCAGGGTAGCGCGCACCCGATGCTCCATTTCGTCGGGCTTGAATTGCCCCAACAGGTAAGCGGTCGCTGTCGTTCGCGTGAAGTCCTGGTGGATAAAGTCGGGCATCGCCTGCGGATTGACGTAACGGGATTCGAGCTGCAGCGGCAGTTCGTCCTGGTAATGCACCGCGCGCAGTCGATAAAGGGGTACATCGTCCGCAACCTGCATCAGTTCGGTGACCGTTCGGCCGGCGTAAACCGATTCCTGGCTCAGCACTCTGGACCGGTGGCGACCGCCACCCTGCTCGATTTCGAGCGCGATGTCCTGCAACTCTATCAGGCTTGCATGGCGCGGCCTTTCGGCAACGAACGAACCGAGGCCGTGCACCCGATTAATCAATCCCGCCTGGGTCAGTTCGCGCAACGCGCGGTTGATCGTCATGCGGCTGACATCGAGCGCGGCGACCAGGTCGTTTTCCGACGGCAACTTCTGCCCGGCGACCCAATCACCGCTGGTGATACGCTGTTCGATCAACTGCTTGATCTGGCGGTAGATCGGTTCTGGCGCCGACTTGCTGATATCATCGAAGCTGTCGAGCATCGCGCTCATTGGAAGACCCCACGGTCGCGCCAGTTCCCGGCCTGCATCACCGCCGCGCAGGGATTAATGCCAAGTCGATAACTCAGCATCGCCGGTCGAGCGACGTCCCAGATCACGATGTCGGCCTGTTTGCCGCATTCGAGCGAACCGATATCGTCCGCGAGACCCAGCGCCTTCGCCGCGTTGAGCGTAACGCCGCGCAGCGCCTCGGCCGGGGTCATGCGAAACAGTGTGCAGGCCATGTTCATGATCAGCAGCAATGAATGTACCGGTGAGCTGCCCGGGTTGGCGTCCGTGGCCAGCGCGATCGCTACCCGGTGCTCGCGCAATGCGTCGATCGGCGGTAGCCGGGTTTCACGCAGCACGTAATAGGCACCGGGCAATAACACCGCCACGGTGTCGCTGGCGGCGAGTTGCGCGACGTCCTCGGGATTCAGGTACTCCAGGTGGTCTACGGACAGCGCACCGCGGCGGGCAGCCATCACGGCACCGCCCAGATCGCTTAACTGTTCGACATGCGCCTTTATCGGCAGGCCTAAATCCTGCGCGCAGGCGAGTACCCTTTCACCCTGCTTCAGATCGAAGGCGATCGACTCGATGAACACGTCGACCGCATCCACCAGACCCTCGTGCTGCGCCTGTGGCAGCATTTCTTCACACACCAGCGCGATGTACTCGTCGGCGCGCCCCTCGTACTCCGCCGGCAGCGCATGCGCACCGAGGAAGCTTTTGCGGACACGCAGGCCAAGCTCGTCGGCAAGCCTGGCCGCAACGCGCAGCATCTTGATTTCATTCTCGGTGTCGAGCCCGTAACCCGACTTGATTTCCAGCGTGGTCACGCCTTCGGCCAGCAGGGCCCTGATTCGCGGCAAAGCTTCGGCAAAAAGTTGTTGTTCGCTGGCCTGGCGGGTCGCATTAACCGTCGATACGATACCCCCGCCTTGCGCCGCAATTTCGGCATAGCTTGCGCCCTCGAGCCTTAATTCGAATTCGTCGGCGCGATCGCCACCGTAAACCAGGTGTGTATGACAGTCGATCAGTCCCGGTGTCAGCAGCCGTTGTTGACAGTCGACTATCTCGGCGCCCTCCGTCTCGGGCAGCTCTGCCATGTCTCCGAGCCAGGTAATCCGATCGCCGTCGACCAGCAACGCGGCCTGCTGACGCAGCCCGTAGCCGGTTTCACCCTGCAGGGTTGCCAGGGTTGCGTTGGTGAACAGAGTTTGAGACATTAGCGCTATTGTAGCCTATACTTGTATATACAAGTATGGTACGCTGGATTTTACGCAAACGCAACAGGGTTCACCGATCTGGGTATGACGACAAAAATCTGGGCTGCCTCCGCGCTGCTGGCCACTGGCTGGGCAGACTCGGTCGAAGTAAGTATCGATGACAACGGCGATATCGACGCAATTGCGCCGGATACGGACTACATTTCGGGCGCCAGGGTCGAAGTACTGATCCCGGCGGTGCCGAACGTGCACTCGCACGCGCATCAGCGCGCGATGGCGGGACTCGGCGAACGCGCCGGCAACAAGGAAGACAGTTTCTGGACCTGGCGCAAGGTCATGTACCACTACCTGGAGCGAATCCAGCCCGACCATCTGCACCACATCGCGGCGCAGCTCTACCTCGAGATGCTCAAGTCGGGCTATAGTTGCGTCGGCGAATTCCAGTACCTGCATCACGATATCGCCGGCCAGGCTTACGCCAACCCCGCGGAAATGAGTCTGCAATGTCTGCAGGCGGCACGCAGTGTCGGTCTCGGATTTACCGCGCTGCCGGTCTTGTATCGCTACGGCGGATTTGGCAGCGCCGAGCCACTCGACGGCCAGAAGCGATTTATCAACCAGGCCGACGGCTTTGTCGGGATTGTCGAGTCGCTGCAGCAGGCGACCGTCGGTGACGCTAACGCCGCGGTCGGTATCGCTCCGCATTCGCTACGCGCGATCGACCGGGAATTGCTGAGCGACGTCATCGGCGGCCTCGATCAGCTGGCGGCGATTCATATTCACATTGCCGAGCAAACCAAAGAAGTCGAGGATTGCCTCGCGTGGAGTGGCCAGCGCCCGGTGGCCTGGCTGCTGGATAATTTCGACGTGAATTCCGACTGGTGCCTGATTCACGCCACGCATATGGACGCGGCCGAGACTCGCAGCATGGCCGACAGCGGTTGCGTCGCCGGGCTGTGCCCGACCACCGAGGCTAATCTCGGCGACGGTTTTTTCAACGCGTTGGACTACCTGGGGCAACAGGGCCGTTGGGCGATCGGATCCGACAGCCATATATCGATCGACCCGGTGGAAGAACTGCGCTGGCTCGAATACGGCATGCGGCTGCAGACGCGACGGCGCAACCTGCTGGCGTCGAGCACGACGGCAAATACCGGCCGCAGCCTGCTCGATGCGGCGCTTGCCGGCGGCGCACGGGCCTGCGGAAGGGCGATCGGCAGCATCGCACCGGGGTGCCGCGCCGACCTGCTGGTGCTGGATTGCGATCACCCGCGACTCTACGGCCGCCGGCGCGATGACCTGATCGACAGCTGGATATTCTCAGGCAACGAAAACCTGGTGCGAGACGTCTATATTGGCGGCAAGCGGCTGATTGCCGACGGCCATCACGCCAACGAAGACATGATTGCGCAAAATTACCGTGATACGCTCGATCAATTGGCCGGCTAGGAGACAACTGTGGCAAAGTCTTTGTTATTGACCCCGGGCTCGACGCGCCTGACCGAACTGCGCCATATCTACCGCCAGAACCTGAGCGCCGATCTCAACGATGCCTGCAGATCCAGGGTCGATGCGGCCGCACAGGTAGTCGCCGGGGCTGCCCAGAACGATACACCGGTTTACGGCATCAACACCGGTTTCGGCAAACTGGCCAGCACGCGGATTCCCGCAGAGCAGACCTCGCAACTGCAGCGCAATCTGATTCTGTCGCATTGCTGCGGCGTGGGCGCGCCATTGCCGCGTGCGGTGGTGCGGCTGATCATGGTACTCAAGATGCTGTCGCTGGGGCGTGGCGCCTCGGGCGTGCGCTGGGAGATCATCGAGCGCCTGCAAACCATGCTGCGCCTCGACATCATGCCGTTGATACCGGGCCAGGGCTCGGTCGGCGCCTCGGGTGACCTGGCGCCGCTGGCGCACCTGACCGCGGCAATGATCGGCGAAGGTCACGTATTTTACCGGGACGACAAGATGCCGGCGGCCGAGGCGCTCAAGGCCGCCGGGCTCGAACCGCTGGAGCTGGGCCCCAAGGAAGGCCTGGGAATGATCAACGGCACCCAGGTTTCGACCGCGCTCGCGCTCGCCGGCCTGTTCGACGCCTGGAACCTCGCCCAGGCGGCGTTGGTTTCCGGCGCGCTGACCACCGACGCGCTGATGGGTTCGACGCGCCCGTTTCGCTCCGAGATTCACGCACTGCGCGGGCTGCAGGGTCAAATCGACGCCGCGCTGAGTTTACGCAGGTTGCTCGAAGGCTCGGAGATCCGCGAATCGCACCGCGTCGACGACGAGCGCGTGCAGGATCCGTACAGCGTCCGTTGCCAGCCGCAGGTCATGGGCGCCTGCCTCGACCAGTTCCGCCAGGTCGCGAGAACGCTAGAGATCGAAGCCAACGCGGTGACCGATAATCCGATCGTGGTAATTGAAGATGGTGCGATACTGTCGGGCGGCAATTTTCACGCCGAGCCGGTTGCCTTTGGCGCCGACCAGTGTGCACTGGCAATCGCCGAGATCGGTTCCATCGCTGCTCGCCGCATCGCAACCGCGGTCGATCCGGCCCAAAACTTCGGTCTGCCGGCGTTTATTTCGCCCGATCCAGGACTCAATTCCGGTTTCATGGTCGCGGAAGTAACCGCAGCGGCGCTGATGGCGGAAAACAAGCAGCGGGCGGCACCCTGTTCGATCGACTCGACTCCGACCAGCGCCAACCAGGAAGACCATGTCTCCATGGCCTGTCATGCGGCTCGACGGCTCGGCGAGATGAATCACAACCTGGCGCATATCCTCGCCATCGAGCTGTTGATTGCGGTACAGGGCGTCGAGTTTCGCGCTCCTACAAAAACCAGCCCACGGCTGATCCGGGTAATGCGCAAGATCCGGACCGCGGTGGCACCGCTCGAAGGTGATCGCTACCTGGCTGACGATATCGAGGCAATCAAGCAGATGGTAATGCAACGCAGCATCATCGCCGCGCTCGATGAAGACGGGCTGCTGCCGCGACTGCAGCCATGAAACCGGAAGTGACGCCTGGCCAGGGGCCGTTGCTGCTGGCCCAGCCGCACGGAGGCCTCGAGATACCCGACTCGATTTTTTCGCGGCTCAATCCAAAGGGGCAGGCGCGTGCCGATACCGACTGGCATATCACCCGCCTGTATGCAGGCCTGGTCCCCGACGTGACCATCGTCAGCACCCCGGTGCATCGCTACGTAATCGACGCCAACCGCGATCCGTCGGACCAGTCGCTCTACCCCGGCCAGAACACAACCAGCCTGTGCCCAACCACCACTTTTGACGGCGAAGAAATCTACCTTCCCGGTCAGTCGCCTTCGGACGACGAAGTTCAGGAGCGGCAGCGGCGCTATCACCAGCCCTACCACGATGCCCTGCAGGCACAACTCGAGCGCATTCATCAGCTGCACGGCTTCGCCATTCTGTATGATTGCCACTCGATACGTTCACTCGTGCCCTATTTATTCGAAGGCAGGCTGCCTGATTTCAACATCGGCACCAATAGTGGCCAAAGTTGCAGCCCCCTGATCGAAACCACGGTGCACGCGGTTTGCGACGATGCGCAGGACTACTCCGTGGTAACCAACGGCCGCTTCAAGGGCGGCTGGACCACGCGCCACTATGGCGAACCCGGGCGCGGCCGGCACGCGATTCAGATGGAGCTGGCACAAAGCAATTACATGCAGGAACAGACGCCCTGGCACTACGATACAGACAAGGCCGGGCGGCTTCGTGTTATTCTAACGGCTATTTTGCAAAACCTGATTCGTATTTTCGACTAGGCCTCTATTTTCAAATGCTGCAGATCACCAAGAAACCCATCGGTATGGGCAAGGAGCGCATGTGCTTCGTGCATCCCGAGGACCCGCGCCTTGCCATCAAGATCGCCAGGGAAGAGGTCAGCCAGCAGTCGCAACGCGAAATCAAGTTCTACCGCAAGCTGGAAAAACGGGGCGGCGTGCATGACCGTCATATTCCCGGGTTTCACGGTCTCTGCGAAACCAATCGCGGCGTCGGCATCGTCGTCGACCTGATTCGTAACTACGATGGCGAAATCGCGCGGCCGCTGAACTGGTACCTCGCCCAGGGGTATCCGATCGAGGAGTTCGAGCCTTCGCTGGAAGAGCTGAAACAGTCGTTTCTGCAAAACCTGATCATCTTCAATCACGACATGACCATCGGCAACCTGCTGGTGCAGAAGCTATCAGCCACCAAGGTTCGCATCGTCGCAATCGACGGGCTCGGCGACGTGGTCGCGATTGACTGGCTCGACAACTTTTCTTTCCTGGTACGGCGCAAGATAGAACGCCGCTGGCAGCGCTTTATGGAACGCCTGTACCTCAGTCGCGAGGTGCGCCAGCAGCGCGAAGCGGCGGAACAGGAATAACCATCAGAACACGTTGTTTAGTTAAAAAACAAGCATGAAGCCATTGTTCCATCCGAGCCTGTATCAATTCGACCAGGCGCAACCTTCCTACTGGGAAGCAAGCGCGGGCCCGGCCCAGCTCTCCCCCGAAAAACTGACTGGTACTCAAAGCTGTGACGTGGCGATCATCGGCGGTGGCTATACCGGCCTGTCCGCGGCGCTGCATCTCGCGCGGGACTACAACGTCGACGTTTGTCTGCTCGAAGCCGGGCATATCGGCTGGGGCGCTTCGGGACGCAACGGTGGTTTCTGTACCATCGGCATGACCAAGGTATCGCTGGCTTCGCAACTGAAGAAGTTCGGAGTCGAACAGACGCGAGCGTTTTACCAGAGTCAGGCCGACGCGGTAAACCTGGTGCGTGCACTGGGCGCCGACGAGACCATCGATTTTCTGCCCCAGGGCGACTGCGAGTTCGTGATTGCCGATAGCGACGCGCACTTCGCGGCGATGCAGAAAGAAGTCGAGATCAAGCGCACTTTACTCGGCCTGGACATCACGCTGCACCGCCAGGCCGAGTTTCGCGAGATCGGTTACGACTCGGCGCATCAACACGGGGCGATCGCGCACCGGCCCTCGTTCGCGCTGCATCCGCTGCGCTACGCGCAGGGGCTGGCAGCCGCCGCGCAACGCCGCGGCGCCAGAATCCACCCGCATAGCGAAGTTTTAGACTGGCACAAGGAGGGCGACAAGCACCGGCTCGAAACCGCTGGCGGCAGCCTCAGCGCGAAACAGGTCATCCTGACCGGCAACGGCTTCATGCCCGAGCATTTGCATCACGGCGTGCAGGGAAGACCGCTGCCGGTGCAAAGCGCGATCGTCGTAACCCGACCGATGAGCCGCGAGGAACTGCGGCAAAAAGGCTGGCATACCGAGAACCCCTGTATTAATTCGAAGCACATGTTTTTCTACTATCGAGTACTCAGCGACGGGCGCTTCATGCTCGGCGGACGCGCCAATCATATCGGCGACCCGGCCGGCGCCGAGGCAACCTTCGCCGAACTGAAACAGTCTATCGCCGAAAAGTGGCCGCAGTTCGCCGATATCGAGTACACCCACCAGTGGCGCGGCCTGGTTTGTTTTACCCTGAATTTCCGGCCGTCGATCGGCCGTATGCCGGAAGACCAGTCGGTTTACTTCGGCTACGGCTACCACGGCAACGGCGTAAACAGCGCTACCTGGAGCGGACGTGAGCTGGCAAAGTGGCTGGCCGGCAAGGATTCCGGCAAAAGCATACTGCCAAAACACCTGCCGGCAATCGTGCGCGGGCGGGCGCCGCGTTTTCCGCTCGCCGGGTTGCGCCGGCAATATGTGCGTCTGGGCCTCGGTTTCTACCGGCTGCGAGATTATTTTGACTGGTGACGAACCCGGGATCCTCGCGGTTGCGCTGGTCGCCTTCGGTGCAGGCCTGATCCGGGGCTTTACCGGATTTGGCGGCCCCGCCTTCATTCTCGCGATTTTGACCCTGTTCTTTAGCCCGGTCAGCATCGTATCGAAGATCCTGGTGGTCGATTTTTTCGCCAACGTATACCTGTTCAAGGCCTGTTACCGGCAGATCAACTGGCGCGCGACCTGGACCATGGTAATTCCGACCATGATTTTCATGCCGCTCGGTCACTGGTTGCTGATCGAGCTCGACCCGGTCTGGATGAAACGCGCGATGGCGCTGATCATCGCTGCCGCCTGCGTGCTGATGCTGACCGGATTCCGCTACAAGCACCCGATGACCAGCGGCTGGCTGATATTCGCCGGAATCTGCTCCGGCATCGTCTTCGGTGGCACCTATATCGCGCTGGTGGCCGTGGTTTTCATACTGCTTGGCCCTTATAACAAGGACGACGGGCGCGCGTTGATCATTTCCTGGTCGTTCTTCACCGTGCTGGGATTCGCGCTGATTTCGGTGTTGAGCGGCACCACCGGGGCAGACGACGTCGTCACCGCACTACCGGGCGCCGTAACTTACATGCTCGGTACCTGGATGGGTTCGCACGGCTTTCGCAAATCCAGCGAGAAGCTGTTTCGCCGCACCGCGATTGGCATCCTGCTGGCGCTGTCGATTGTGAACCTGGTCAGTTAACGAGCGTCACTCCGACGGCAGCGCGCGCCACTCGTCGAACGAGATGCGACGTCCGGGATAGGCCGGGTTGTTAAATGGCCAGCAAGCGGCGATCCAGGCCTCCACCGTTTCGAAAAGGTGCTGGTCCAGGCCTTCAGCAACGCGCGACTGGCGTACCCACATCGTGATTTCGACATCGTTGCAAGGATAGCGAAACCCCGATATTACCGAACAATCATTGCGGTTATCGGGTAGAATCGCGCCCCTAATGGATTCCGTCATGCAAATCGAACTCTCACCCCAGGCCAGGCCGCTCAACCAGTACCCGCTCTACTGGGCGGAGTGCTTTGGCACGGCGCCGTTTCTGCCGATGTCACGCGCCGAGATGGAACAGCTCGGCTGGGACAGCTGTGACATCATCATCGTTACCGGTGACGCCTATGTCGATCACCCGAGTTTCGGTATGGCAATCGTCGGCCGCCTGCTCGAAGCGCAGGGTTTTCGTGTCGGCATCATCGCGCAGCCCGACTGGCACTCCGCGGAGCCGTTCAAGGCACTGGGCAAACCGAACCTGTTCTTCGGCGTCACCGCCGGCAACATGGATTCGATGATCAATCGTTACACCGCGGACCGCAAGATCCGCAGCGACGACGCCTACACCCCCGGCGATATCGGCGGCAAGCGACCGGACCGCTGCTCGATCGTTTATTCGCAGCGCTGCCGCGAAGCCTTCAGGGATGCCCCGATAATCCTCGGCGGCATCGAAGCCTCGCTGCGTCGCATTGCGCATTACGATTACTGGCAGGACAAGGTGCGGCGCTCGATCCTGTCCGACGCCAAGGCCGACCTGTTGTTGTTTGGTAACGCCGAACGCGCGATCGTCGAAATCGCACATCGGCTGGCTGCCGGCGAAGCGATCGCGGATATCACCGACGTGCGCGGCAGCGCCTTTTTCATCAGGGACCTGCCGCCCGACTGGACCGTGATCGACTCGACTAACGTCGACAAGCCGGGCCGCGTCGAAAACCCGCCAAACCCGTATCTCGTCATCGACGATAGCGTTTGCGAGACCAGCCCCGATAACGACCAGGCGCCGAGCGCGGCTGTCAGGCTCGAAGGCAAACTCGCAAAGGTGCAACGGAAACTCGCGCAACGCCTGAAAACCGTGATTCGCCTGCCGTCGTACAACGATGTCAGTCGCGACCCGGTGCTTTACGCGCACGCCAGCCGGGTATTGCATCTCGAAACGAATCCGGGAAACGCGCGCGCAATGGTGCAAAACCAGGGTGGGCAGAAAATCTGGTTCAACCCGCCCCCGATACCGCTGAGCACCGAGGAAATGGATTACGTCTTTGGTTTCGACTACGCGCGCCTGCCGCATCCATCATACGGCGATGCGCGTATTCCGGCTTATGAAATGATTCGTTTCTCGATCAACATCATGCGCGGCTGCTTCGGTGGCTGCACTTTTTGTTCGATCACCGAGCACGAGGGACGCATCATCCAGAACCGTTCACAGGAGTCGATCCTGCAGGAAATCGAAACTATCCGCGATCGGGTTCCGGGTTTTACCGGCGTCATTTCAGATCTCGGCGGGCCGACCGCCAACATGTACCGCATCGCCTGTAAATCGAAGGCGATCGAGACCGCCTGCCGCCGACCGTCCTGCGTATATCCCGGCATTTGTGAAAACCTGAACACCGATCATTCGGCGCTGATCGCGCTGTATCGTGCCGCACGCGGCACCGATGGCGTGAAGAAGGTTTTGATCAGTTCCGGGCTGCGCTATGACCTCGCGGTCGAATCGCCGGCCTATGTCGAGGAACTGGTTAGTCACCACGTCGGCGGTTATCTCAAGATCGCGCCCGAGCATACCGAGCAGGGCCCGCTGTCGAAAATGATGAAACCCGGCATGGGCAGCTACGATCGCTTCAAGGCGCTGTTCGAAAAGTATTCGAAAAAGGCCGGCAAGAAACAGTACCTGATTCCCTATTTTATCGCGGCGCATCCCGGCACCACCGACGAAGACATGATGAATCTTGCTCTGTGGCTCAAACGCAACGGGTTTCGCGCGGACCAGGTGCAGAATTTTTATCCCTCGCCGATGGCGACCGCAACCGCGATGTATTACAGCGGCAAGAACCCGTTACGCCGGGTCCGTCGCGATAGCGAGGAAGTCAGCACCGCGAAGGGCGAAAGGCAACGCCGCCTGCATAAAGCCTTTCTGCGTTATCACGACCCGGCCAACTGGCCGCTGCTGCGTGAGGCGCTCAAAGCGATGGGGCGGGAAGACCTGATTGGCAACGGCAAGCAGCAATTGATCCCGGCCTATCAACCGCGCAATAACGACAGCTACCGCAGTCCGAGGCGCAAGAACAGCTATCGGCAAAAATCCGGGGGCCTGCGCAAGGGTCGGCTGTTGACCCAGCACACCGGGTTACCGCCGCGCAAGTAACGGAACTAGATTTTAGCGATTACCAGGGTAATCTGGCCGACCTTGAAGCCCCACTTGGTCATGATCGATTCGTTCAACAGCACGCGTTCGGAGACCAGGTACATGCGATCGTCGATACGCAAATCGATAGTGCCGTCGCCGTAGGGAATACGCAACACGTAGTCCAGGAAAAGGCTGTTGCCGACAACCTGCATCGCGGCTTCACCCACCACGTCGCCTGCAGTCGCGATATACTTTCCGTCACCGTTCGGTACCAGCTTCCATACCCGCGTCTGCTGTTCGCCATCGTCGAAGACAAAGCGCTCGTCGAGCGTGCCGACGCCGTCGACCCAGTAGGCGTCGATGGTGGCGTTGAAGTAACGAATGACCTCGCCGCCGCGATCCTTGACGATGCCATGCGCGCTGAGCTTACCGTTGAAAAACTCCTCCGCGACCAGTCGGGGCTTGTTATCGGCATAGGTTTCGATCGAAACCGACGAACAGGCGGCAATGGCGCCGAGGCAGACGATGGCCAGGGCGCATCTGAGGGCAAAACTCTTCACGACTTGTCGCTACCCGCCGGGGCTGAAAAACCGACCCGACCCTGGTCGCTCATGTTACAGGCCTGTGTCGGCACATCCTGGTAATCGTAGCGGATATCCACGACCAGACCATTGCCCTTGCCGTCACCGATATTGGACAGTCCGCGGTAACGTGTCAGGCGTCGCAGCTCGGGGTCGTAACCCAGCTCGATCGGATTCACCAGCAGGCGGACGAACCAGTTCGACAACTCCAGCTTGAAGCACTGGTCGGTTTCGGTCGGATAGTTACAGCCGGCCGGCTTGATGCGCAGCTCCACCAGGCTGTCGCGCTCGGCGAACGGGAACAGAAAGCGTTTCTTTTCACCGGCGACCAGGCTATCCCAGTGTTTGCGGACAAATTCGTCGAAGCCGGCATCGATGACGACCGGCAGCTTGCCATCGGTCTGTGTCGAGCTGGTTTTCTTCGGTTCCGAATTGCTCGCGTCGAGCACCGTCATCGAAACCTTGCCGGCCTGCAGTTCGACCTCGATGATTTCACTGGAGTAGAGATTTTGCTGCACGAAAGATGGCGTGGTCGCGCCGGAGCCGTAATCGAGCAGCTTGCGTGCCATCAGGCCTCCCGCCTCGTTGCGATAAATCACCTCCATTTCATCGGGATTGCCATTGGCACAGTAAAACTCACGATACAGCAATTCATCGCTTTTAAGATCATAGGCTTCGCCTACTACGCGGCCAGCGCTCTCGGCAGCGTAAACGCTCGGCGTTGCCGCCAGGGCTAACAGCAACAGCAGGCGCCAGCCAATATTGGTTTTTCTTACAGTAATCATGCTTCCAGTTTTCCTGCTTTCAGTTTTCCTGCATAGTAAATTCCGCATGGGAACAACAGGCCCCATCCGACGGCCATGATGGCCAAAGACGACATTATCGGCAGTCCAAGCTGTGCCTCGGTAAGACTGGTACCGATCCAATAGCTCGCCGGCCCCATCACCGCTGCGAACACGGCCGCCAGCCACAGGTAACGGTGCATCCAGAACAGCCCGTGCATGAAGGTCGTCGCGAACAACAGCCACAGGCACAGTAACCAGAGCGGAATGCCGAACAGCAATGCATCGCTATAATGAATGACACCGGTTTGCGCCATCAGCACGTCCCACAGGCAGCCGATAAGAACGACGACCCCGATGAGTTTCCACTCGCTGTAGCTGCTGAGCACCAGCCAGTTATGGACCAGCAATGCCGCTATGGTGAACGCTACCGCGTATAGATCACCGCCCAGAACGCAGACCAGCCAGCCGATCTGGAACAGTGTCAGGTTGATCAGTATCTTTTTCACCGCGCGGCATACCTCGATTTCAGGCCCGGCCGCTGCGACGCCAGTCCGGCTTGGCAAACAGGATTTGCGAGGTGCCGATGATGCGCTCTTCGAAACCGCCCTGGCAGTAACACAGGTAGTAGTTCCACATACGGATAAAGTAATCGTCGAAACCCAGCGCCTTCACGTCGTCCAGTTTTGCCACGAAACGTTCGCGCCAGATCTCGAGCGTGCGGGCGTAATCTTCACCGATCTCCTGCATCCCGACCATCAACAGGTCGGTATGCTTCTTC
>JAASSH010000156.1 GCA_021767985.1 Gammaproteobacteria bacterium
ACCGAACTCCACAAGGCCATCTGCGTTTCATAAGTGGCCTGGGCGTCGACCGCGTTCGAGGCATTACAGGCGCTGCTGCGATAAGGCAGTTTATACTTGCGCGCGAGCTGACCGCCGGCGATGTTGGCCAGCGCGTTTTCCGGCGTGCCGAAAGCCGGCGAACCCGAGCGCATGTCGACATTGGAGGTGAAGCCGCCGTAAACCGACGGCGTGCCGGGATTGGTTAGCTGCAGCAATGCGATGCCGACCAGCGCCTCGGCGTTCTGCTGCGCCAGCGCGCCCGCCATGGTAGACGGCGTCATCGCGCCCATCAGCGTAAAGGGCGTTACCGTAACCGGCTGCCCGAACAGCGCCATCTGCATCGCGCCATAGGCCATCGCATCGTCGAGCTTGCGAGGCGAATTGACGTTCACGTTGGTCATCACGCTCGGATTCGTTTTCATGTCCTCCATGCTCAGACCGCGCGCGATGGCGCTCATCTCGATCGCATCGCGCGCCCGTCCGCCGCCGATCCCGGTGGCAAAGAAAGGTTTGTCCGATAACGTCAGGTTGACGTAGGTGGTATCGAGGTGGCGTGAATTAGCGGGCATGTCGGTGGGCGCGGTAGCCTGGTTGCCAAAGAACGTCAGCACGTTGAAGTATTGCCCGAAGCTGATCAGCTTTTTGTAATCTTCGTAATTACCCGCGCGCCGGCCGTTGATATTGTCATGCACATTCGGGGTGCCCGATACCAGACCGAAGTTGATGACATCGCCGCCGACCGGCATGGTTTGCGCCGGGTTACGCGGCACCACGTCGAACTGTTCGGGCGCCCTGGCCACGGTTTCCAGAAGCAGGCCGCGATCCATACGCACCACGCCGTCGCCATCTACCGCTGCGCCGGCGTTGCGAAACAGGTTCAATGCCTGATCGCCAAGCACCTCGATGCCCTCTTCCTCGATTATCCGCAGCGAAACATCATGAATGAACTCGAGTTGTTCCTCGTCGAGCGCCTGCAAAGGCGCAAAGCGGTTGTGCAGGACTCTGGATTCGAGCTGGTGTATCGCGACCGGTTTTTCAGCTGGTGGCGCGCGCCTGCGACGGCGATTTACTCGGGCCATTTTACGATTTCACCGGTTATTAGGGATGCACGGGCGTGGTTAATCTTATATGATCGATTTCGCATAATCGATAATAATGATTTCACGTCCGGGGAGATGCAATATGGCCAGAAGCGCCAAGATACGCGGTTTATCCGACATCCTGACTTTTTTCCGCCGCAACGAAACTCCTATATTTTTCGTATCGCCGACGGCTTTCAACCTGCTCGGCCTCGAGAAATTCGTGAATCGTTTCTTTCACATCAATTTTTTCGATTCTTTCGACGGCAACCATCCGCGGGTATTCGTTCCCTCCGAAAAGAGTCATTCCGAGTTCGAGTCGATGGAGGACGTCTGTAACTACATGCTGATGCACAAGGAAGTTATCGATCGTATCAAGAAAGCCGGCAAGGGCCCCGCGCGCCTGCTGTTCGTCATGCTCGACGAAAAGACCGAGGAAATCTGCGACGAACTGGGGGTCAAGATCGCGCTACCCCCGGTTGCGATGCGTAAACGACTGGATTCCAAGATCGAGCTGACGCGGCTCGCCAGCGAGGCGGGCATCGACAGCGCCCCCAACGTGCTGGTGAAAAAGGCCAATAGCTATGCCGAGTTGATGGCCGCCGCTGACAAGGCGAAGCTCGGCGGTGACCTGGTGGTGCAGACCCCTTACGGGGATTCGGGCCGCACGACGTTTTTCATTAAATCGAAGGCCGATTACGACAAGAACGCCGATGACATGAAAGACGAGCAGCTCAAAATCATGAAACGCATCAACCACATGCCCGGCACGATGGAGGTTTGCGTGACTCGCCACGGCACGCTGTCCGGCCCGATACAGACCGATATTACCGGCTTCGAGGAAATCACACCCTATAAGGGCGGCTGGTGTGGCAACGACGTCTGGCCGAAGATATTCAACGCCAGAACCAGAAAAGAGCTTCGTAACATGGCGTCGGCTCTCGGCGACCGTTTATACAAGGAAGGCTACAAAGGCGTGTTTTGCATGGATTTTTTGCTCGACACCGACGATGGCACTCCCTATCTTGGCGAGGTCAATCCGCGAATCAGCGGTGCCAGCCCGCTGACCAACCTGATTACCGCCCATTACGGCGGCGTGCCGCTATTCCTGTTTCATTTACTCGAATATCTCGATGTCGACTATGAGATCAATCTGCGCAAGGTACAGAATCGCTGGAACGAGTATGATTTCTGGAGCCAGCTGGTACTGAAGCAAACCGAGGATAAAGTACGGCTACTCACGCATGCGCCGCGCAGCGGTGTCTGGCACATGGACAAGTACGGCGGTATCAGCTTCGACCGACCCGACCTCGACTGGACCAATGTCATCGATAACGACGAGGCCTATTACCTCAGGGTTTACCGCGAAGGCGATTACACTTACAAGGGAGCCGATCTGGGCATCATCGTCTCGCGCGGGCGCATGCAGACCGAGCAACGTGAACTGCGAGAACGCGCCAAGCTGTGGACCGCTGCGATCAATGCCGAGTTTCACGGCACAGAGCCCGGGGCCGTACCGGACATTTACCAGGACCCGTATCGCTCGAAACTGTTCTAATATCGCCCGAAAAGGGCACCGGGATCAGGCGGTCTGTTCGAATGATCCGGCCGGGGGCGTGACGATCGAATTGTCCCAGCCGATCAGCCGTTCGATTTCTTCGGCGACGCGTAAAACTTCGTAATCGCTGCCGACCGGCCCAAGAATCTGCAGTGATAGCGGCAGTCCCTCGTCACCAAGTCCCATCGGAATCGCACAGGCCGGCATACCGGTCAGGTTGGCATCGTAGAGAAAACTCGCCCAGTCCAGCCACGGCAATTGAATGTGGGTGTCGTCAATTTGATGCGGGTGGATCGAGCCATGCGGAAAGGCTTCGCAACCGAGAGTCGGGGTTATCAATATCCGCGCGTTGTGACGTGCGAACATTTGCTCGTAATGCTCTTTAATCACCTGGCGCTGCGCCTGTGCCCGGGCGAAATCGTCGGCGCTGAACTGATCGCCAAAATCGATGAATCCCTTGGCCACTTCGCCGAGGTAATCGATGTTATAGGCGCTGCCGCGCGCATTTTCGGCGGCGTCGTAACAAGCGGTTACCGCCCAGGTTTCGACCGACGAGGTCAATCCCGGGTTATCCTCTATCATCTGGAAATCCGCCTGGCGCATCTTGTTCACCACGCCCCGGAAAGCCTCGCGAACGTCCGTATTTACCGGTGCAAAGCCGAGATCTTCAGAATAGACAATTCCGCTCCGGTTAAGCTCCGGGCTGGGCTCACCTTCAAATCTTTCTCCGATAATCTCGAAAAACAGGCGCGCATCGGCAACGCTCCGAGTCATTGGCCCGTAGGAAACGATCGACTGCCAGGATGGAAAACAGGGTTCGCGGGGGATCGCCCCGAAACTGGGTTTGAAGCCGACGATTCCACAGAACCCGGCGGGGATGCGGATGGATCCGCCACCATCACCACCCAGCGAGAAGGCCCCCATGCCGGACGCGACCGCGACTCCGGCGCCGCCCGAAGAGCCCCCGCAGGTGCGTTCGACATTCCAGGGATTCGAGGTGAGCCCGTAAAGTTCGGAATGCGTAACCCCGGTGAGACTGAATTCAGGGCAGGTCGTCTTGGCAAAAACAATGGCACCTTCCTGCTCCAGCAGTTCGATCGCGCGGCAGGTTTCGGTGGGTACGAAATCACTCAGCACCTGGGAACCGTTAGCGCAGGGATAGCCTGCCAGAAACTGGGAATCCTTGATCGTAATCGGCAGGCCGCAGAGTTTGCCGGCCTTGCCGTTGGCGCGCTTCTTATCGGCTTCGACCGCCGCCTGTCGCGCGCGACCATAAAGTTTCAGCGCGATCGGATTCAGCAATGGCGCGAGCGCATCCGCGCGTGCGATGGTTTGTTCGAGTAAATCGGTGGCGCTAATCTGACCCGTGTCGAGGGCTTTTAATTGTTGTGACGCGGTTAGCGAGATTTCTGACATACGGTTCCGGGGATAAGCAGCGGGCCGGGAATACACCCGGCCCATCTGGTCTGAAACGAATCAGCGTAGCTTAGACAGCAACGTATTCGTCTGCAAGCGTTTCGTCGGCCGGCAGGACTTCGAAAGGCACTCCGGGTTCCGCAGGAAGCGCGGTTTCGGTCGCGTACCACGCTTGAGCACGCCGCGAAATCTCGTCCTGCGACAGGTTTTCGATCTTGCTCGCAAGCGACCAAAGATGGCCGTTACCGTCGACCAGGATCCCGGTACGGTCGCCCCAGTAGGCGTCATACAGCGCGGTGTGAACCATGCCACCGGCTTCGAGCGCTCGCTCCCAGCTGGTGTCGACATCATCTACATAAAGGTGAATTTGACCGCCGCTGGCGCCCATGCTCGCGGGCGACAGAATGCCCTGTTCGGGGGCTTCACGATTTAGCGCTATAATGCTGTTGCCAATTTTGATGGTGGCATGGAATGCCATCGCATCATCGGCGGCAGCCTGACGAGTTAACAATTCGGCTCCAATCGCGGCCTGGTAAAAAGCAACGGCGCTGTCTACATCGATAACGGTCAGGCAAGGAGTCGCGGTACGATAACCACGTGGAATCGGGGATACTTTCTTGCTCACAATATGCTCCATAATGTGGGTTGAAAAATAGAATCAAAAACAGATTTGATTTTGAGAATGTAGACGCGATCAATAGTGAGCGGCTACACTATGAATCATAATGTAGTTAACTAATTAAAATATGTCAACATCATGAGTCAAGATGTAGAGTTGGGGATTACCGGATCGGTAACCCAGGCTGACCTTGCGCCGCTGCGCGACAACGCTCGGCTGGGAGAGTTTGCCGTGGTTTATCGGGTCGAGCGAATGCACCAGGGTGGCGGGTACGGCGATTCGGACAAGCATCCGCTGGCCTGGGCGGTAGCCGTTTACGTCGACGGTCAGCTGTGCCGGGTGTACAACGCGCGCGGCTCGGGCCGAGAATGGAACAGCATCGACAAACTTGGCAGCTGGCTGCGCGAGCAGGGCTTCTGGTACTGGTGGACGCGTAACGACCTCGAACCGGTTGGCAGCGCAATTGCCGAAGAAGAGGATACTCATGAGTTGCCGTCGCCAGCGTTCGTCGATCCGCCTTTTTCGCCGTTTTAATGTCATCCGCAACCCACACGGACTTCACCTTCCGCGCGTTCGCGGAGGATCGACCGGGACCCGTCTGGCAGCACCACTTCAAGCGGCTGTGGCCGGCCTATAAACGCTGGTTCCTACGATACGGCGAACGCGATCGACCGACCTATTTCGAAGCGGCCAGGGCGCTAAAGCAATACATGCCGGAGTTTGTTCCGATATTCGAAGCCATGGTCGATCTGGCCGGCGGCGGTGATCACGCCGCGCGTTTCCTGTCGCAATACTGCCCACCACCGCTATTCCGGGGTTGTTCCCAGGCCATTTACGATGTCGAAGAATCGGTACTGGTGCGCAGCTACGATTACTCACCGTTTGTTTTCGACGGGCTGCTCATGCGCAGCCGGTTCGGCGAACGCCAGGTTATCGCAATGCTGGACTGCATGTCGGGCGTGCTGGACGGCATTAACAGCGACGGGCTGGCGGTGTCGATGTCGTTCGGCGGTCGCGAAGAATTTGGCGAGGGCTTTGGCATCTCGTTGTTATTGCGCTACCTGCTTGAATTTGCAGGCGATGTCAGCGAAGCCTGCGAGCGAATCCAGCGCATACCGGTGCAGGGAGCTTATAACATCATGCTGCTCGATCGCGAGGCAAACTTCGAAACGGTTGAAATTGCGCCAGGCCATGATCCGGCGAGAGTTGGTCACCGCGTGGCGACCAATCACCAGGCCAACAGCAGCTGGCCACTTTACGAAGAGAAGGTATTCACCCACGCGCGCTGTCAGCATTTACAA
>JAASSH010000571.1 GCA_021767985.1 Gammaproteobacteria bacterium
ACCAGCACGTCGAAGTCGCCGAATTTATCGTGGACCTGCGCCAGGCCGGTTTCGATCGCGTCGAGGTCGCGCACGTCGGCGCAAAAACCCATGGCCTCGGCGCCCAGTGCCTGCAGCGATTCCACCGTAGCCTTTACCTTGTCCTCCGAGCGGCTGGCAACCGCAACCCGGGCGCCGTGCCGGGCAAACAGTTCGGCGACGCCACGGTTGATCCCGCTGGTTCCGCCGATGACCACCACCGTCCTGTCGCTATAATCGATTGTTAGACTCATTACACCACCGGGTAGCTGCGTTTCGATTAGCAGAACCTATCCGATATTAGTCGTGCTTGCAATTCCGCAAAGAACCGGCATAGAGCTGGTATTACCTCAGGGAGTGCTGCCCTGGCGGGGTCACTTTAGATACAATTCCGAGGGATAAAAAATGACAGGGCGAGGTCTCGATGGGTGACAGGGTTTGTAACCTCGATGAGGTAATCGACCGGACGGCGGTGCCGACGCTCAAGTTCGACGGCGAAACGATGCAGTCGATATTCGGGGACAGCACGCTATGGCCGTCCTGGGTCGCCGATATGGACTTCAAGGCCGCACCTGAAGTAACAGCGGCTCTGGCACAGAGGCTGGATCATGGTGTGTTCGGCTATGAACCCGGTACCGAAGCCCTGCCTGTCGCGGTGGTAAACTGGTTAGTCACGAGGTATGGCTGGTCGACCAGTCCCGATAAAATCGTTACGACACCACGGACGCTGAATTCGCTCTCCGTGATGATCGATCTTTTTACCGCTGAAGGCGACGGCGTCATCGTGCAGCCGCCCGTGTTTTATGATTTCAAGCTGCTGATTTCAGCCAACAGGCGTCGCCTGGTCAAGAACCCGCTGCGACTCGAACAGGGGCGCTATCAAATGGATTTCGACCACCTCGAGTCTGTTGCCGCCCAGCCCGAAAACAAGCTCCTGATTCTGTGCAATCCACACAATCCAATCGGGCGTGCCTGGTCGCAACAGGAATTGTCGACATTGTCCGAGATATGCAGCGCCAACCAGGTCTTCGTGATTGCCGACGAGATTCATGGCGACCTCGTTTATCGGAATCGTTACACGCCATTGGCAAGCGTCTCGCGCGAGGCCGCGTTCAACTGTGCAAGCTGCGTTTCACCGATCAAGTCGTTCAACCTTGCCGGGGTTGCCAACTCCATGATCGTCATCGAAGACGACGACAGGCGGCAGTTATGCAAGAACTGGTACAACCGGTTCGAAGTCAACAAGAACAACGTATTTACCAATGCCGCAATGCTGGCCGCCTATAGCTCCGGGGCCGACTGGCTCGAGCAGGTGACGGATTATATAGAGGGCAACGTCAAACTACTGGGTAGTTTTCTGCGACAAAATGTACCGGCGGTAAAGCTCATAGAGCCGGAAGCGACCTACCTGGTCTGGCTCGATTGCAGGGAACTGGGTCTCGATGCCAGGCAGCTCGAGACTTTCCTGGCCAGGGAAGCACGCATGGCGACTAATCCCGGGTACTGGTTCGGTCGCGAAGGGGCGGGATTCGTGCGGATCAACGTCGCCTGCCCCCGATCGGTGCTGGAGACGGCCCTCAAGCAGTTCGAACAGGCGGTCACCAGGTTACTCGGCGACGGCAGCGGTTGACGAAGGTTTCAGCTAGTTGAGCTTAAAGATTTTACGCAGGCGCTTGCTTAAAGAAGGGGGTATTTCGTGCTCCTTGTCGAAATACTCGCGCACCAGCTCCGCGCGAATTTTTGCACGACGTTGCTCGTAACGGCTATTGCCGACCACACTGCTGACCACCCCGTTAAAATCGGTAATCAGGGTGTTGCCAGTTACATCGCCACGATCTGATCCATCATGGGCGGTATGTTTTACTTCGCTGTTCATTCGATCGAGCCAATTATCGTTCGGTCCTGGTATATGGGCAGTAGCCGGTCAGCATAGTTCAGACACGCTAATACCTTAAGGTTCGTCACTGGCACTCGAAAATTAAAGAAACTTCGGACAAAAGCGGCAGGTTGATCGATTAACGGTCATGCGGAATCGGTTTTCGAGCGACGCCGCCAGCATTCCCGGATGATTGGCCAGCTTACTTGCTGCGTTATCGAGCCTCTCCGCCAGCGTCTTGAATTCCCCTGAAGATCTCCCTGAATTGTGCCCCCTGGCCTGTGTTAGTATCCTCGTCGTTTTATTGCGTGGGAAAAGAACCATGGCCGACCAGCCGCTCAGCGACGAAGAGCTCGATGAAATCTACCGCCGTATGATCGACTTGTTTATCGATCGCGCCAACGAATTTGCCGAAACCAACAGCCAGGAGAATGTCGGCCTGGCGCTGCTGTATGCCGCGGCGCGTTTCAACGCCCACGTGGTTGCCCAGCATGCCAATACGCTCGAGGACTACGAGAAGGATCTGCCCCGGGCGCGAAGTTTTTTTCGCGGCCAGTACCAGGAAATGCTGGATGAAAATCTCGAGGACTACAAGACGACTTACACCCGGTACGCGAATTTCATCAAGAAGCAGTAGCAACCACCGGTTTGATTGCCGGGCACTCGCCGCCTGTCGGCAGCTGCCG
>JAASSH010000572.1 GCA_021767985.1 Gammaproteobacteria bacterium
CAGGGTGCTTGAAATGCAGCGCCTGGAGCCCTGTCAACAGTCACCCTGTCCGGTGTATTTTGCCTCGAAGCCGTCGCGCTACGTGCTCGAACTCAGCGATCACGAGCACCCGCTCAAGGTGGGCGACAGGATCGATGGGATCAAGGAATTGTGACAGCGATGCGGCGTCTGTTTAACCATAGCCAGGCGTGTGCGCATATCGCCGCTAAGATGAGTGGTACCACCGCGTAATTGACCAGTTGCCAGCCGAGCAAATGCAGCAGCGCCCCGGCCCCGAACGACGAACAGACCGCCGCCGAGAACACGACGAAGTCGTTTAGCGCCTGCGACTTGGCGCTTTCCTCCGGGCCGTAGGTCTCGGTCAGCAAGCTGGTGCCGCCGATAAACATGAAATTCCAGCCAACCCCGAGCAACAGCAGCGCTGCCCAGAAGTGCCAGACCGAGCTGCCGCTAAAGTTGAGCAGGATGCACAGAATCATCAGGCTGGCGCCGCTCATGATAATGCGCTGAGCGCCGAAGCGATTTATTAAATGACCGGTAAAAAACGACGGTACGAACATGCCGAGCACATGCCATTGGATCACGAAAGCAACCTCGCTGAAGGCGTGATCCTGGTGGGTCATTTCCAGCGGCGTCGCGGTCATCAACAGCACCATAACGCTATAGCCGATGGCGGCGCTCGCCACCGCGACGACGAAGGCGGGCTGGCGTGCGATCTGTGACATGGGTCGGGTATTTTGCCTGAAATCACGCGCCACGGGTTTGGGCAGTTTCATAAACAGGAAGTTGATGCCGTTGAGGCCGTATAAGACGATAACCGCAATAAAGGTGCCGAGGTAGGTGATCGCGAAAACGTCCTTGCTCAGATTTGCAAGGTTGGGGCCGATGACCGCCGCCAGTACCCCGCCGGCCAACACGTAGCTGATCGCCGTATTCTTCTTGTCGGGCGGTGCTACTTCGGTCGCGGCAAATCGAAAATAATTACCGAAGCCGGTGTACATGCCCGTGCCTATGGTCCCGATACAGAACAGCAGGAATGACTCCTGGTAGATCCCGACGACACCGCAGATTGCCCCGCTCAGGCCGATCAGCGTGGCCACCAGAAACCCCGGTTTGCGTCCGATGCGACCCATCAGTATCGATGCCGGAATCGTGGTCAGCATCACGGCAACGAACTGCAGCGCGAGGGGTAGGGTGGCCAGCGCCTTGTTGGTGGCGAGATAGCTGCCGATAATAGCCGCGGAGGTCACCATCAGCGAGTTCACCGACATCATCAGTGCCTGCGCCAGCGCCAGCAGAAAAACGTTTCGATTCACAGGATAAACCACAGTGTCGCCGGAATCACCGCGACGCTGCCGAGGTTGCCCATTAACACGATCGACGCAACACGATGCGGTTCCTGCTCGTAGCGTTCGGCAACCATGAAATTAAGCACGGCCGGGGGTAACACGCTGAATAATATTAACAAGGGTATCTGCGTCTCCGGTAACGGCACCAGGTAGACAAACGGTAACGCTATCGCGAGGCCGCTGAGCGGGCACAGCAGGGATCCGACCAGGCTGATTCTCCAGTTGGTCAAGTCGATCGCAAGCATGCGCACGCCGAGTGAAAACAGCATCAGCGGAATCGAGATCAGCCCCAGCATGTGAATCGGCTGGCGCAGGGTTTCGGGAATCACGATTCCCGATAGCGAAACCGCGATCCCTGACACGGTAGCCAGGATCATCGGATTGGTGGCAACGGCCCGCGGCGACCATTGCTGGGTAATCAGTTGCTGGCCGACCAGGAAATGCAAAAAGTTGGATATCGCCAGCAGCAGTATCGCCGCTGGCAGCAGCGATTCACCGAAAGCAAGCACGACCAGCGGCAAGCCCATGTTGCCGCAATTGTTGAACATCATTGGGGGTAGCAGCGTTTTCCACTGATAACCGAACGCGCGCGCCACCGGCCAGGCGATCACTCCCGACCCAAGGACGACAAAGACGCAGCCGAGTGACAGGTATAGATAGTCGGTCAGGGCGTAGTCGGCACCCGACATGTAGTCGAAAATCAACGCCGGGGTAAATATCTCCATGTTGATGCGGTTGCCGGACGACATATCGGTATCGTGCCGCTGGCGGGCATAGAAATAGCCTATGGCGACAATGCTGAAGACCGGAAAGATAATCGCAATAATGCGATAAACGAGATCCGCCTGTGACATCAGGCGTCAGAAATGAAGACTGATGTCTTTGTGTACGGCAAGACAGGTTGCGATCGATTCGGCCTGGTCGGAGTTCAGGCGCTCCTGCATACGCATGCCGATGGTAGCGGCGATAGCCTGGTCGTATTCTTCCAGGTCGGTTGCGAGTTCCTTGCTGGCCCGCTGATGCCATTCGATTTCGCTTTGCATGATTTCAGCCCCGAGTCTTACCTCGGCCAGCGCCTTTTCCTTGTCGGGCGTCGTGCCTCGCAGGGCGCGCTTGGCGCGCGACAGCTTCGACTTGATGCGGTGCGTCTCGGTCAGCTCGTCTATCTTGAATTCCAGCGCCTTGATCGCTTCCAGCCCGTCCTCGGGAGACTCGGAGCGAATCAACTGCA
>JAASSH010000573.1 GCA_021767985.1 Gammaproteobacteria bacterium
CATGATGAACGGATGCGCAATGTTCAGATCGACGAACAGGTTGGCGGTGAGCAGGATAATCGTGCCAAGTATCAGCGATTTCGTAGCCGCGGCGCCGACGTAGCCAACCACGATTTCGAAAAACGAAACCGGCGCCGACATTACCTCGTAGATGGTGCCGGTAAACTTGGGAAAGAAAATACCGAAAGACGCGTTGGCAATACTTTGTGTCAGCAGCGAGAGCATGACCAGTCCGGGCACGATAAACACGGCATAGGGCACTCCCTCGACTTGCTGAATACGTGATCCTATGGCGGCGCCGAAAACGACGAAATAAAGCGAAGTCGAGATAACCGGCGAGGCGATGGTTTGCAACAGCGTGTTCCATGCGCGCAGCATCTCGTACTTGTAAATGACACGGATCGCCTGAAAGTTGATCATCGCGAATTTACCAGTCGCACGAAAATTTCCTCCAGCGAGCTCTGGCTGGTATTCAAATCCTTTAGCGAGAGACCGACCTCATGCAGCGTCTGCAGCAACGCGGTAATTCCCGTGCGTTCCAGATCGGTATCATAGGTATAAATCAGTCGACTGCCATCCCGCGAGAACTCCAGGTTGTAATCTGCCAGTTCCGGCGGCAGTTCATCGATCGATTGCTTGAGTTCGATCTGCAGGGTTTTCTTGCCCAGCTTCTGCATCAGGCACTGCTTGTCGTCGACCAGCAGTAATTTACCCGCGTTGATAATGCCGACACGGTCGGCGATTGCTTCGGCTTCTTCGATATAATGGGTGGTTAGAATAATCGTGACCCCGGAATCGTTCAGACGACGCACCAGTTTCCACATATCCTGGCGCAATTCGACGTCGACACCGGCGGTGGGCTCATCCAGAAACAGGATACGCGGTTCGTGCGACAGGGCCTTGGCGATCAGTACGCGCCGTTTCATGCCGCCGGAGAGCGCACGTAGCTCGCTGGAGCGCTTGTCCCATAGCGACAGATCCTTGAGCAATTGCTCGAGATAGGCCGGATCCGGCTTTTTACCGAACAGCCCGCGGCTGAAATTAACCGTATTCCAGACCGTGTCGAATGCACCCAGGGTCAATTCCTGCGGCACCAGCCCGATCAGGTCACGGGTTACGCGGTAATCGCGCACGATATCGTGTCCGGCGACGCTTACCGCCCCGGAACTCGACGAAACAATGCCACAGATGATCGAGATCAGGGTCGTCTTGCCGGCGCCGTTGGGGCCCAGTAACGCAAGAATCTCGCCCTCCTCGATGTCGAGATCGACGCTGTCAAGAGCCTGGTGACCGCTGTCATATACCTTGGACAGCGACTGAATACTGACTACGGGTTGCATCGCGCGATTCTACTATTAGATACCGATATTGAATACGGCTAACTTTGTATATTCGATCATCGAGTTTAAACGGCATGGCGATCGGTTATACTGTTGCGCTCGCAACCCCCGGGTCAGGATTATGACAGTTTTCAGGTTTCACTCCGAGCCAATGCAGGATAGCTGGGCGGATGCCTATGGCCACCTCAACGAAGCCTATTACCTGCTGCCGTTTACCAACACGACCTGGATCATGCAGGATCACTTCGGCATCGGCACCGATTACTTCGACGAAACCGGATGCGCGATCTACACGGTGGAGACTCATTTACGTTACCTCAATGACGTGCGTGCGCCGGCAACGATGGATATCGAAACCCTGATGCTCGGCTCGGATGCGAAAAAAATCTGGTTTGCCCATCGCATGCTGGTCGACGGATCGGTTTGCGCCACCGCCGAGTTCATGACCCTGCATTACAATACGCGTGAAGGTCGAACCTCCGAAATGCCGGCAGAAATCCAGCAGGGCCTGAAGGCCGCCGAGGTCGACGAGTTGCCCGACTGGGTCGGGCGCCAGATCAGCCTGGTCAAAAAATAGCGTCAATCGCCGGACGGCAGCCGAGGACGATGACTAGTCGGCGGCCTGCAACGGCACATTCAGAAACACTCCGAATTCCTGCGCGACGTTACAGCTGACGCGCGCGTGCACCCTGCCCTGGCGATCGCTGAAAGATTGCGCCCGGGTTGCCGGGAACACGCCCTCGTGCCAGATCCCGGGGTGGATATACAATCCCCGGCTGCCGTCGCACCAGAACGCGATAATCGCGTCGAGCCCGAGGTCGTCGCCCGGCAGGGCAACCGGCACCACGAAAGGCTGATTCTCAAGCGGATAGAAAAGCTGACCGCCGTCCGGATGATAATTCAGATGCCACAACAACACGCGTTGCGGATGCTCCATCGAAACGCTGGCATCGGCGCTACCGGGATTGGTCGACCAGCCGAGTATGTAGCTGCCGTTGACCGCGTCGTTGTTGCCGTGCAGCACCTCGCCCCGCCACTCGCTGTGGAAAACGCCCTCGACCACGCCGCCCTCGTCGCCGGTACCGGCGTCCACCGGACGCCAGCCCTGGGCCGGCCATTGCACGATCTCGATTTCGAAATTTTCAGGGTCGTCAACCAGGCAGCCGTAAGCGTCGACCGTCTCGTCGGTCGCGACCACCAGCGGCACGTCGTGCCAGGGCAGCTGCGCGGGCACATCG
>JAASSH010000574.1 GCA_021767985.1 Gammaproteobacteria bacterium
CACCCTGCTCGCCTATCTGATGGGCATTACACTCGGCATTCTCGCGGCCGTGAAGGGGGGCTGGATCGATATGGGCATCAGCCGCGTCAACGACGCGATCCTGGCGTTACCCACGATCATGCTGGGTTTGATAGTGATTGCCGCGCTGGGCTCGTCGATACCCATCCTGATCGGCACCGCCGCGGTAATCTACGCTACCAGCGTGTTCCGCATCGCGCGGGCGTTAGGGCAGGACATCATGGTGCAGGATTTCGTCGAGGCCGCGCAAACCCGCGGCGAAGGCATCTGGTGGATCATCCGCGCCGAAGTTTTGCCCAACGCGGCGATGCCGCTGGCGACCGACTTCGGTCTGCGCCTGGTTTTTGTGGTGCTGTTCATCTCCAGCCTGTCATTCCTCGGTCTCGGCGTGCAGCCGCCGGCTTCCGACTGGGGCAGCATGGTACGTGAGAACCTGCAAGGCCTGACATACGGCTCCTGGGCCTCGATCTGGCCCGCTTTGGCGATTGCCACATTTACCATCTCGATCAACCTGATCGTCGATGACATTTCCGCCAAGTCCGGCGGCAGCCTTGCGAAGAAAATGGTGTAAACGATGGAAAAAGAAAAATTATTTGAAGTCAAAGACCTCCGCATCAGCGCCAAAAACGACGAGGGTGAGGAAGTCAGGATCGTCAAGGGCGTCAGCTTCGATATCCACAAGGGCGAAGTCGTTGCATTAATCGGTGAATCGGGTTCGGGCAAGACAACGATATCGTTGGCGACGCTGGCCTATACCAAGCCGGGTCTCTACTTTTCCGGGGGTGAATGCCAGCTTTACGGCAAGGATGTGCTGACAATGCAACCGTTCGAGCAGCGCGAATTACGCGGCGGCAACGTCGCCTACCTTGCGCAGAGCGCCGCGGCAACTTTCAATCCCGCGATCACCATCGGCGAACAGGTAACCGAGTCAGCGGTGTTGCACGGTCGCCTGACGCAGGAGGAGGCCACCGAACGCGCGGTCGAGCTTTACCATGCCCTCGAACTGCCCGATGCCGACCGTATCGGCTTTCGCTATCCGCACCAGGTTTCCGGCGGCCAGTTACAACGCCTGATGGCGGCGATGGCGCTGTGCGGTAAACCAGACCTGATGGTGCTCGACGAACCCACCACGGCGCTAGACGTAACCACCCAGATCGAGGTGCTGAAAGCCTTCAAGAAGGTCATTCGTGAAGAAAACTCGGCCGCCGTTTACGTTACCCACGATCTTGCGGTAGTGGCACAGGTCGCGGACCATATCGTCGTGCTTTATGGCGGTGAAATTATGGAGCAGGGTCCGGCCGATCAAATCATAAATCGTCCGACCCACGCTTATACCAAGCGTTTGATGGAAGCGGTACGGCCCAAGCCGGAAGCCGGCATGGGCGTCGAGCTCACCCACGAACACCATCGCGATATCGACAATATCGAGGTCAAGGACATGACCGCGGGTTACGGCGGTATCGTCGATGGAGAACCCGTGATACCCATCCTGAAGGACATCAACGTCAGCGTCAGAAATGGCCACGTCGTTGGTGTCATCGGTGAATCGGGCTGTGGCAAATCGACGCTGGCACGCGTCATGGCCGGCATGCTGCCACCCGCCAAGGGCGACATCATCCTCGATGGCAAGAAACTGGAGGGTTCGCTCAAGGATCGCAAGCTCGAAGAGTTACAGAAAGTCCAGTTTGTTTTCCAGATGGCCGACACCGCGCTTAATCCGAAGCAGTTGATCGGCAACATCATCGGTCGACCGCTCGAGTTTTACCACGGTCTCACCGGTCGCGAAAAACACGCCAAGGTTTCCGAAATACTCGAAATGGTCGAACTGCCGCCCGCTTTTGCAAGCCGCTATCCGATGGAGTTGTCCGGCGGTCAAAAGCAGCGCATCAACCTGGCGCGTTCGCTGGCGGCTAATCCCGAAGTCATGCTGTGCGACGAGGTTACCTCGGCGCTCGACAGTATCGTCGGCGCCAACGTCATCAAGCTGTTGACGGCGCTACGTGACAAAACCGGGGTTTCCTTCGTATTCATCAGTCATGACTTGTCCACGGTCGCGTCCTTTGCCGACGAAATCGTCGTGCTCTACGCCGGGCGTGTGGTCGAACAGGGCCCGACCGACGAAGTGCTGGAACCGCCGTTTCATCCCTATACGCGCCTGCTGATCAGCTCGGTGCCGGAGATGCGCATCGGCTGGCTCGAGGACACGATGCAGAAACGGGAGATGGCGGTCGGTATCGCGCGTGGAGTCGAGATCACCAAGCGTGGATGCCCTTTCTTCAACCGCTGCCCACTCGCTATCGAGGGGACCTGCGAAATGAAGACCCCGCCTGTTCTCGAACTGAAAAATGGCCACCAGATAAGCTGCCATCTGACACTCGAGCAACTGGACGAAGCCGAACGCGAAACCCAGATGATTCTGCGTGGCTACGAAAAGCTGGGTGATGAAGACCCGCAGGTGCACGTCCCCTAAACCACCAAGGACCACTATCACATGAGCGACTTTCCACAACTAGACGAAATGGGGATCCAGAACCCTCAGGAAATCGAAAAGTTTGCG
>JAASSH010000157.1 GCA_021767985.1 Gammaproteobacteria bacterium
CCCTCGAACTTGAGAATCTTGTTGCGCCCGGTGAACGCACGAGCCAGTCGCATCGCGTAGGCGGTCGCTTCCGATCCGGTCGTGGCGTAGGCGATCTTTTCGGCGCAGGGAATATCGTTGACCAGGCGCTCGGCGAGCATCACCGCAACATCGTTCAGCGAGCCGAACATGTGCGCGCCGCGATCGAGCTGGGCCTTCGAGGCTTCGATCACGGCCGGATGGGAGTGACCAAGGATCAGCGCACCGGCGCCGCCGACGTAATCGATGTACTCGTTACCGTCGACGTCCCACATGCGCGAACCCTTGCCGTGCGAGTAAATCAGGCGAATATCGTCGGCCAGCGAATAGCTGCCGAGGCCGGAGCCGGGCAGTACCCGGTCAGCACTTTCGAAAAGCTCGCGCTGGCTGGCAGCGCCGGGGGATGTTTTAACTGCGGATGATGTCATGACAAATGACTCCTGAATTTTTCTAACCGGGATGCTAAAAAGCGCATTTTTAGTCGACGGCGGCGCGCAGCCACTCGTGCAGTTTGTATATCGGTAACTCGCTGTTTATGCCGCCCTCGGGGTTCAGTACCAGCGGCCCGGGCTTGTAACCGCGCGAGTTCAGGCCGCGCTGGACCTCCCTGACGATATCCAGGTCTTCCTGGAAGGTAGTTTCGCGATCGTTGTCGATGACCTTTTGCAGCGTATCGTCGACTTCGCCGTCGTTGGAGTAGAAACTGCGAAACACGCGCACGTCGTCGACCGCGAGCGGCCGCCAGGTGAAGCTGTTGACCACCCCGCCAGGGTAGAACTGTATCGATGTCGCCGGCCACAGGAAGAAGCTGCCGTAATCCGCGCCGCTGGTGTCGTACCAGGCCTCATCGCTATGCGACGGTTCGGAGGTATGATGCAGCACCTTGATATCGCCGTAGGGCGCGATCGAATAGGTGTTCGGATCGATGATGCCCTTGGCAAACGACGGGTGGCAGTTGCTGCAGTGGTAACACTCGTTGTAGTTCTCGACCGCGACAAACCAGTTGCAGCCCTCGTCGGCAGTGTGGTGATAAGCGTACTTGCGCTGCTCGACGTCCGGGCACAGCTTGAGCATTTCGTCTCGGATTCCCGGGTAAGTCTCGTCCATGCTGGCAGCATTCGGATCGAGATTGATAAACAGGAAACCGAGAAAGTTCTCCAGCCTGATTTCGGTCAGGCAGATCCTGGCTGAATCGAAACCGGGTACCTTGCTGGTATGCGGTGCCGCCTTCAGCTGACCCTGCATGTCGTAAGACCAGGCATGGTACGGGCAGACCAGCAGTTTCTTGTTACCGCAGCCCTCGGCCAGCTTGTGACCGCGATGCTGGCAAACGTTGTAGAATGCCTTGATCTCGCCTTCGCGGGTATGCGTGACGATGATGTCCTGGTCATAGATTTCCAGCGTCAGGTAGTCGCCGGGTTTGCTAACCTGGCTCGAATGACAGGCCATCAGCCAGTTCTTGTAAAACACTTCGTCGATAATGCGCCGATACAGATCGCGGTCGGTAAAGTACCTGGCGTCGAGACCCATTACCGGTTCTCTATCTGCAACCACTTTCAAATCAGGATTCGTCATAGATATTTTCCTCCCAACGGGCAGAATGAAACGCTTCGACGGCTGAGCTTGCCGCGTCGCCGCCACGCACTACCAGCAACGCGCACAGGCTCTCGAGCAATGCGGTTACGGCTGAATTGGAATGAAAGAAATGCGGGGTATGAGTCGGCGACACCAGGCCGAGATCTGCCTCGCGACACAGCGGCGCCGCGTTGCTGTCGGTGACGCCGATGACTTTCGCGCCTTTCTTTTTCGCCTGCCGAACCGCGGCCAGCGTGTCGCGCCGGTAAGGCTGGAAGGTCATCGCGATCAGGCAATCGCGCTCGTCCATGCGAATAATATCGTCCGACGGCAGGCTGCCGTGACGCGGCGACAGGATGAAATGATCGAAACCCATGCGCGCGACATACCAGAAGTTGTAGGCCAGCGGGTAAGCCAGCCCGAGGCCGAGCACGTAAACCCGGCGCGCATCTATCATCCAGTCGACCGCACGCTCGAGGTCCTGTACCGACTGTTGTTCGAACATTTTCTCGGTATTGTCGAGGCATGCCTCGGCCATGCTGCCGAAGACCGCGGTGCTGCCGCCCATGCGGTCCATCTCCTGCAGCCAGCGCACCCGGTCCGGTGACGAGCCCACACCGCCGCGCACGAAATCACGGAAACGCTCGCGCAGGGCCTGGTAACCGTCGAAACCGAGATGGCGCGCGAGGCGCACGAAACTGTTGGGGTGCACGTCGGCGGCCTGGGCCAGCGTGCGCATCGACTGCAGCCCGACTTCGTGGGGGTGGTCGATGAGATAGCGCGCACACAGTTGCAGCTGCCCGGGCAGGCTGTCGAACTCGGCCAGCAGGCGTTCGAGCACTTCTTCCTGGGACTGTGGCAATCCGCTCTGGACGGCGGTTAATTCAGGTTGCATTTGTGACAATTGTGTACTTGATTTACAGAATGATACAAGTGTATCATCAGCGCACTTTTCAATGCAATAACATATTTGCGGAGTCAACTCGATGCAAAGCAGGGCGAAAATAGTCATCATCGGCGGTGGCGTTATGGGCTGTTCGCTGGCCTATCATTTATGCAAGGAAGGCGAGACCGACGTGGTATTGCTGGAAAAGGCGGAACTGACCAGCGGTTCGACCTGGCATGCCGCCGGGCAGATTACCCATTCCGTCAGTCATTACAGCCTTGCCAAGATGGCCGCCTACGGCACCGAGCTTTATCCACGACTGGAAGACGAAACCGGTCAGTCCTGTACCTGGCACGGCAGTGGCAGCCTGCGCATCGCCTATACCCAGGACGAGGTCGACTGGATCAGGTACACGCTGTCGGTAGGCAAGGGGCTTGGGCATGAGATGGAAATCGTCGGGCCGGAGCGTATTGCCGAACTGCATCCTTTCTATAACCTGGATGGTGTCAGGGCCGCGCTTTACACACCGCACGACGGTCACGTCGACCCGGCCGGGGTCGCCTTCGCGATGGCCAAAGGCGCGCGCATGATGGGCGGCAGCGTGATTCGGCACAACCGCGTTACCGGAATTACCCGCACTGGCGACAGTTTCGTCGTGCACACCGAAAAGGGTGACATCGAGGCGGACAAGGTGGTCAATGCCGGCGGCACTTACGCGCGCCAGATCGGTGCATGGATCGGGCTCGATCTGCCGATCGCGAATATGCTGCACCATTACCTGATTACCGATACGGTGCCCGAGTTCGAGGAACTGGAAAAGGAATTACCGGTTATTCGAGACGATTCACAAGTCTCCGGATACGTGCGCATGGAGCAGAAATCCGGCCTGATCGGCATCTACGAGAAAGCCAACGCGGCCTCGGTGTGGGATGACGGTACGCCATGGGAATCGGAGAACGAACTGTTCGAACCCGATTACGATCGCATCATGCCGTGGCTCGAGAACGCGCTCGAGCGCATGCCGATCCTGGCAGACAAGGGTATCAAGAGTGTCGTTCACGGTGCGATCACGCACCCGCCGGACGGCAATATGCTGCTGGGGCCGTCGGGCGTGAAAAACTTCTGGCTGTGCTGCGGCTCTCAGGTCGGCATCGCCTGGGGTCCGGGCGCCGGCAAGTACCTCGCGCAATGGATGGTCCATGGCGCCGCCGACGTGTCGATGCGCAGCTTCGATCCGCGCCGCTTCGGCGCGCGTATCGACGACGATTACCGTATCAACAAGGCCAGGGAAGACTACCTGTTACGTCACGAGATTCCGTACCCGCATCTCGATCGCCCGGACCTGCGACCGTCGCATTCGAAAACTTCCCCGCTATACGAGACCCTGATGAACAAGGGTGCGGTCTACGAAGACGTCTACGGCTGGGAGCGGCCCTACTGGTACGCGCTCGACGGTACGGAACAAAAACACATCGAGAGTTTCCGCCGCAGCGCATTGTTCGACATCGTCGGCAACGAGGTGCGCGGGATGCGAACGCACGCCGGCATCGCCGACCTGACCGCCTTCGCCAAGGTCGAAATATCGGGCGCCGATGCCGCGACTTTCCTCGAACGGGTGCAGTCCAACAAGCTGCCGCAAAAGGTCGGCAGCGTCAGTTTGACCTACCTGACGATGCCGAACGGCCGTATCGAAGGCGAGGCAACCATCGTCAAGCTCGGCGACAACCGTTATTACATGGTGTACGCGGCGGTACGCGAAGCCGCGCTGCTGAACTGGATGCAGGAAGAGGTGGGCGCAGACGAGACGATCGAGTTCGACAACGTCTCCGAGTCTTACGGCGTCATCATGCTGGCAGGACCCGCGGCGCGCAGAATTCTCGCGCACTGCACCGATGCCGCACTCGACAATGCGAGTTTCCGCTGGTTATCGACGCAACACATCACCGTCGCCGGAGTCGAGCAGGTACGCGCGCTGCGCGTAACCTACACGGGTGAGCTCGGCTGGGAACTGCACGTGCCGATGGCGGGCATGCTCGATGTCTACAGTGCGCTGGTGTCAACCCCGCATAGCGAAACCCTGGTCCATATCGGTTCGGCAACGCTAAACGCGGTGCGCATGGAAAAGGCTTATCGTTCGGGCTCGGAAATCACCAACGAAGTCACGATTACCGAGGCTGACGTGGCGCGGTTCTCTCGAGATGGCGGTTTTCAGGGCGCGGAGCAGTCCCTAAAGCCGGCGACTCGCTGGGTGCTCGCTTACCTGCAACTCGACGAACCTGCGGCCGACGCGGTACAGTGCGATCCACTGGGTTCGGAGTCGGTCTGGTACGAAGGCCAGCCGGTTGGACAGGTTTCTTCCGGTGGTTACGGTTACGACCAGGGCAGGTACCTGGCCTTTGCCTATATCAAGCCCGAACTCAACCGGGTCGGCAACGAATTCGAGGTTATGGTCATGGGCGAACCGCGACGCGCGCAGATCGTCGAGCAGTGCGTGTACGATCCGCAGAATTATTTGCCACGCAGCGAAGACTAAAACTTGTCATTGCGGTGAAAACAAACTCGCCGAAGTCATTCCCGCGCAGGCGGGAATCTTGTAAATTAACCTCGATTACGATTACGGCGCTATTACGAGATCCCCGCGGGGCCGCGCAGGCTTGCGCGGGGAAGACGACTGTCAACGAGGAGAATTCATGGACAACGATTTATTTGAGAAAGGCCTGGCCAAACGCAAGGGCACGCTGGGAGCCGAGTACGTCGAGAAGAACCTGGCCGCGGCCGACGACTTCACGCGCCCGTTCCAGGAGGCGATGACCGCCTGGTGCTGGGGTTTCGGCTGGGGCGACGAAGTCATCGAACCGAAAACGCGTTCGATGATGAACCTGGCGATGATCGGCGCGCTCGGCAAGATGCACGAGTGGGAAATCCACTGCCGTGGCGCACTCAACAACGGCGTCAGCAAGGAAGAGATCCGGGCCATTATCCACGTGGTCGGCATTTATTGCGGCGTGCCGCAATCGCTGGAATGCTTTCGCGTCGCGCGCAAGGTGCTGGAAGAAGCGGGTGAATTATAACAGCTGCTTGCGCATTGCTCGGACCAATGACTCTGACCCTATATTATCGAGCTCGTCGATCACGCCCTGCTGGTCGGCGGCGGGGCGGTTTTGACTGAGTTTGTACTTGCACTGGATTTCATCGATGACGATTTCAACGCCGACGATCGCCTTCAGCATCGCGTCGCGGTATTGCGGTTGCCACGGGGTTTCGAAGGCGGATTCGTAGCGGTGGCTCAGGCTGTCGACCAGGGTGGCGAGTTCGTCGGCTGCGTCGAACACCCGGCAATGCCCGTAAACGTGCAGTGCCTGGTAGTTCCAGGTCGGCACGCCAGGATTCTGGTACCAGCTCGGTGATATGTAGTCATGCGGGCCAAGGAAAGTCACCAGCACCTGTTGGTCGCCGAGCTGCTGCCATTGCGTGTTTTGTCGCGCGAG
>JAASSH010000575.1 GCA_021767985.1 Gammaproteobacteria bacterium
ACCCCGGCGGATTGCCTGCAACGTTACCAGACCGACTCGCTCGAGGAAGCATACATGAAGTGTATCTCCGAAGGAGCCAACTCCGAGAAAGCTAGCGTCGATTGATCGAGTCGTCGTTCCCGCGAATGAGATTATTCGGGGACACAATACTTAATTCGCCGGCGAAATAAGTATTGTGTCCCCTTTTTTTGCCTGCGCCTCCGCGGGAAACCCCTCCTTTAGGAGCGGTAAACGCCAAATAAGGGGCAATATTCTAGCTGAGTTCTTTCAGCTTGCGGGTCAGCGTGTTGCGTCCCCAGCCGAGCAGTCGCGCCGCGTCCTGCTTGCGCCCGCGGGTGGCCTCCAGCGCGCAATCGAGCAGGGTTTTCTCGAAGGTCCTGGCAGCGTTCTTGAGGATATCGGTTTCGCCCTGCGACAGCTGCTGTTTCGCCCATAGCCGCAGCGGACCCTGCCAGTCGCCGGCCTGGGCCGTGGGTTGCGGCTGGCTGCCGCCGGTTTCGTTGCTCTGTTCACAGGCGCGCGCCACGAGTTCGAGCGCCTCGTCGATATCGAAGGGTTTGGGCAGATACTCGAAGGCGCCTTCCTGGAAAGTCTGACCCGCGGTGTCGAGATCGGTATAGGCCGTCATGATGATGACCGGGGTTTGCGGTGAAATATTCTTGATCTGTTTCATCAGCTCGAAGCCGTTGATGCCGGGCATGCGCACGTCGGTGATGATCAGGTTCGGGCGCTCCTCCAGCGGCGCGCGTTTGAAGCTGGCCAGGGCCACCGAACCCGATTCGAAGGCGGTTACGCGATAGCCGTTGTTGGTCAGCGTTTTCTCCAGCACCCAGCGCATCGATTGATCGTCGTCGATTATCCAGATCGCGTGTAGCGTATTTTTGATAGCTAGATTCATGATTGTTCCAGGGGAAGAATTGTGCTGAAAGTGGTTCCGGCATCCGAGCTGCGCAGCTGAATGCTGCCGCCATGCCGGGAAATAATATCCTGCGCAATCGGCAGGCCGAGACCGCTGCCGTCGGGCTTGTCGGTAATCATCGGCAAGAATATGGTTTCGCTGAGTTCCTGCGGGACGCCCTTGCCGCTGTCGGTGATATCGATCTGAACCACCAGCGGGTGGGTAACCTGGCCGATGGTAACGTTACGCCCGATACGGGTTTTGAAGGTTATTTCGCCACGATCCTCGATCGCCTGCACCGCGTTGCGCGCGATATTCAGAAACGCCTGTATCAGTAAATCGCGATCCGCCATCAGCGACGGGATGCTGGGATCGTAGTCGCGATGAATTACGATACGGTCGGGTTCCGCCGCGTGGATAATCTTGTAGATGTGCTCCAGCACCTCGTAGATATTGATCAGCTTGCGCTGCAGCCGATCGGCAGGCCCAAGCATGTTGTTGATCAGGTTTTTTAGCCGATCCACCTCGTTGATAATGACCTCGGTGTACTCGATCCAGTCGGGACGATCCAGCTCCCGCTGCAGCAACTGCGCCGCGCCGCGAATGCCGCCCAGTGGGTTATTGATCTCGTGCGCCAGTCCGCGCGCCAGCTGCTGGGTTGCCTGCTGCTGTAACTGGCTGAGCTCGGCGCGTGCGTACTGTGCCTGGCGTTCGGAGGCCCGTATCTCGAGCAGCAGGGCGGTGTCGCTGCCCGCTTCGGCGTAAGGATAGATACTGTAGTCGGCGACGAAGGATTTACCGTTGGCGAGCGTTATAACCGCCTCGTGTTCGGTCAGTCCGATTGGCTCCAGGGCCAGTTTCTCTGCAATCGTCGAGGGTTCGACCTGGCTCAGCAGGCTGGAAAAAGGGCGGCCGATCAGGCTGGCGGCGCTGTTTGCGAACAAGGCCTCGCCGGTGGCGTTGATATAGGTAATTCGCCGCTCGGCGTCGAGACATAATAGCGTGCATTGCAGCGTATCCAGGATACGGTAGCCGAAATCGTTGGTTGCTGGCTGTTGTGCGCTCGCTTGCTGCATATCGATTCAGTCGAACCAGGGCCTGGCACCGTCGAACAGACAAAAAAGGCCCCGCTGGGGGGCCTTTATGTCGTTGGTTCCAGGCGAATGCTTACACGCTATAGTACAGATCGAATTCAACCGGGTTGGTTGCCAGTCGCAGTCTTTCGACTTCTTCCGACTTGAGCTCGATGTAACCGTCGATAACATCGTCGGTGAACACGCCGCCCGCTTTCAGGAATTCGCGATCCTGATCCAGCGCTTCGAGCGCCTGATCTAAGGAGAAGGCAACCTGCGGAATTTCCTTTTCTTCTTCCGGTGGCAGGTCGTACAAGTCCTTGTCCATCGCTTCGCCCGGGTGGATCTGGTTCTTGATGCCGTCGATACCGGCCATCATCAGCGCAGCGAACGCGAGGTAAGGGTTCGCGGTAGAATCCGGGAAGCGTACCTCGATGCGGCGTGCTTTCGGGTTGCTGACGAAAGGAATACGAATCGAGGCCGAGCGGTTACGTGCCGAATAGGCGAGCATGACCGGTGCTTCGAAACCGGGCACCAGACGCTTGTAGCTGTTGGTAGCCGCGTTAGCGAAGGCGTTGACCGCACGTGCGTGCTTGATCAC
>JAASSH010000576.1 GCA_021767985.1 Gammaproteobacteria bacterium
ATCAGCATTGTCGGAATGATAAAAGCAGACGACAGGAATCCGGGACTCAGGGTCGGCAACGATCCAGAGTGGACTCTTAACTTGTTAGCGCTGCTGCTAGTCGAAGTGGTAGGTGTAGCCAATGCTGGCCGCATTGACTTCGTAATCCGAACCCTCCAGGTACTGGGTATACTCGAGGTTGATACTGCCAATATCGAGTCCAATACCGAAGCTGACATCGTCCTTATCCTCGATGACTGAGCCACCGCTTGCCTCTGCTTTCAAATCGCCTTCGCTATACCCGAACAGGCCATAAACTGAAGCGGAAGAGCCCAACTCAAGATGGTAAAGCGCATACAGGCCGGCAATACGATCGATCGAGTAATCGACGTCCATGAGCGTATCATCATCGATCCCGTCGCCGTACCGCAATTCCAGCGCTATGGCGGAAGTCAAATAGATACCCAGACGCACCAGGCCATAGGCAGGTTCGATATCATCAATTCCATCGACCTCAATCTCTGCCTGTCCAAACTGGACTCCAACGTAGGTATCACTCGTTTCATAAGCGTAGGCGCTCGACGTCAGCAGTAATAAAAGCACGAGGGTAAGTTTTTTCATGCAAGCCTCATATTAGTTGTTATTGCTTCCAAAAAAATTCAGGTCGCTAAACCAAACTATAGTTTGTCATAAAAATTTGTTGCGGAGAAATTATGGTGACAGTTAACCTGGTTTCTCCAATGCGGCAAGGCCTAATACGATAACGCGTGCTGGGCATTCTATCGATAGTTTATCCATCGGAACACCGCAGCAGCCAAGCTTTCGTATCCCCCAACCAGTTTAAACAGGTCCGTGTATTCGGCGAAGTTTATCGGTACACTGAAACGTATCCCCGTAGCCAGAACTACCATGCCTTTTATTAGCGTAAACGACATTCGAATTTATTATGAAATCTCGGGTAAAGGCCCGCGCTTACTCTACATCTCCGGCACCGGTGCCGACCTGCGCAACAAGCCAAATGTTTTCGACTCACCACTGGCGGATCATTTCGAGATTCTCGCCTTCGACCAGCGAGGTCTCGGACAAACCGAGCGACCGGATATCCGCTATACCATGGAAGACTATGCCAACGATGCCGCCGGATTACTAAAGGCGCTCGACTGGGATCGTTGCCACGTGATGGGTATTTCGTTTGGCGGCATGGTGGCGCAGGAACTAGCCCTGCGCCATGCCGATTGCATCGATCGCCTGGTGCTTTGCTGCACCAGCAGCGGTGGTGCCGGAGGGCATTCCTATCCTTTCCATGAAATGCCCGATTTGCCCGAAGACGAAATGAATTCCATATCGGTCGCGCTCATCGATACCCGTTACGATGCCGAGTGGCAGCAGCAAAATCCGGATCGCTACCAGGCGATCCTGGCGCGGAACAGTGCCCGCAATGCCGGTGTCGGCGAACCTGGCCGGGAGACCGGTGCCAGGCGTCAACTCGAGGCTCGCATCGACCACGACACCTTCGATCGTTTACCCCGGATTAAACTACCGGTTTTTATCGCCGGCGGAGCTTACGACGGCGTAGCGCCGCCCCCGAACCTCGAAGCCATAAAACGACAAATCGAGCATTCGAAAATACAGTTTTTCCAGGGAGGGCACGACTTTTACGATCACGATCCGTTGGCTTATCAACGTATCACCGAGTTTCTGCAGGGCAAGCTCGATGATCGGTGAATCTGAACGGTAGCTTCGGAGAAGAGTGCCGTTCAGATGTGGTGACTGAACTCGCCGCGCTCGGCCGGCGCCATCAGCTCGTGAAACTGCACCCCGCTCATCTGCACCAGGGTCTCGTGATCACCCGCCTCGAAGAATACTTCGTCCAGTTTTCCAAGGCTGGATGTGGGATCCCATATTGTCTTTACCCCGTAGGCCATACCGATGGGCGGCACCGCTCCCGGTTCACAGTCGCCAAAGACCTCCTCCAGGGCGGCTTCGTCCGCCATCAAGACTTCCTTTCGCAGCAGCTTGTGCAGGGATTCGAGTTCAACGTGGTAGTCAGCGGGTAAGACTACCAGCAGGTAGCCTTCGTAATCCCGTACCAGCACTCCCTTGGCCAGGGCATCGCCATGGACATGGGCCATTTCCGCTGTCTCCATGCTGTATTCACTGTGCGGATGAGTTACCACCTTGTACTTGATGTCCCGCTGCTTAAGATATTTTTTCAGTTTCTTCGCTATTGCCATGATACCCCCTGAGTACGTCCGCCTTTTCGCAGCGAGTTTAGTTGGCTGAATGCAGCGGGGCAAGCCCATAGTCATCCCGCAGCTTTCTGGTCGCTCTTGCCTGCACTGTGGGGATTGATCGGATCCAGTTAAAGAAGATTCGCTTCTTGTTTTCTGTTGCTCTAAGTTGGTTCTCCTTCCTGCCTGCCCTTCGACCGCCGCGGTCAGGGCCAGGTTCACGTGGTTGAAATGCACGCCGTGGGTGGAGTCGACATTGTCGACCTTCGCGGCCTTGAGCCTGGTCGCCCAGTGTTCAGGACTCGTCGAGCTCAAACCGTTCGCGCAGAAAACGAGCGATGCCTTCCTCGTCATGATGACC
>JAASSH010000577.1 GCA_021767985.1 Gammaproteobacteria bacterium
TCGGCCCCATTCGATGACCTGCTGGTCTTGCTGCTTTTGTATGCTGCGCAATTCCGCAAACAGCACCTGGCTTTGATGCTTCACAAAAATCACGGTCAGTGCGCTGCCGATAACCAGGGTCAACAGCAGGGATAACCACAGTTTACTATCCATCAGGCAGCTCGCTCGGCAATACGCAGCACCGCGCTGCGGGCGCGCGGGTTTGAGGATAATTCGCTTGCACCGGCCTTGATTGCTTTACCGACGAGCTTTAGCGGGATCATGGTTTCGAGCTCGCTATCGCGCAACGGCAGACCACGCGGCAGCTTGCCGCGGCTGCTATGCGATTTGAAAAATCGCTTGACCAGGCGATCCTCGAGCGAATGAAAGCTGATCACCAGTAAGCGTCCGCCAACCCTGAGGATATCCAGCGCCGACTCGAGCAGACGCTGCAGCTGCGACAATTCCTGGTTGATAAAAATTCGAATCGCCTGAAAACTGCGGGTCGCCGGGTGACGATTGTTTTTCGGGCGCGGCACGATGCTACTAATCAGTGAGGCCAGGCTTGCAGTATCCTCGATTGGCTGGCGCTCACGGGTCATAACAATTTTTCTCGCGATGCGACGCGATTGGCGCTCTTCGCCGAACTCCCACAGCACGCGCGCAATCTCGGCTTCTTCTGCCTGCGCCAGCCATTCGGCTGCCGATTGCCCCGACTCGGGATTCATGCGCATGTCGAGCGGCCCGTTACGCTGAAAACTGAAACCGCGCTCAGGGTCGTCCAGCTGCGGAGACGAAACGCCAAGGTCGAGCAGGATGCCATCGATCTGCTGCAGCAGGTCGAGCTCGCTAACCTGCGCCCACAGGTTGGCGTAATCGTCATGAATGATGGTAACGCGACTGTCCGTCCCGAGCGATTCCCGGGCATCGGCGATTGCCTGTGGGTCGCGATCCATTACGATCAGACGACCCTGTTCGCCGAGTGCCGCAAGGATCGAGCGCGCGTGCCCGCCGCGACCATAGGTGCCGTCGACGTAGTTACCATCGGGACGAATCGCAAGCCCCTCGATGACTTCCCGGTGCAGCACCGGCGCATGGGAGTCGGTCATAGCGTCAACTCCGCGAGCGCTACCGGCATTTCGTCGCCACTGCCGTCACCCAGCCAGGATTCCATACGCTCGTTCCACAGCGTCTCATCCCAAAGTTCGAACTTCTTGCCCTGGCCTATCAACACCACCTTCTTACCGAGCTGCGCGTAGTCCCGAAGCGGATTGGACAGGAGCATGCGTCCGTTAGCATCGACTTCGACCTCGGTCGCATGACCGATTAACAGCCGCTGGATACGGCGCGTGGTGGGATTGAAGCTCGGCAGTGCCTCGATCTTTTCCTCGATCAGCTCCCATTCGGGCAGCGGATAAATCAGCAGGCAGGGCTGGTCGGTATCAATCGTGACGACGAGCTGGCTGTGGCAAAATTCTGCCAGGCGCTCACGATAGCGCGCGGGAAGAACGATTCTCCCCTTCGCGTCCAAACTGAGATTGGAAACCCCTCTAAACTTGCGCACGTTAAACCCGTTTTATGCCACTTTGTGACACTTTTACCCACTTAGAGACACAATATGGCTTATTTTCGCCACAAGTCAAGTAAAAATGGGGCAGAAATCGAGGTGTTTTCCCAGTAACGTCAATAACTTAGCTTGGACTCTTATGATAAGCCCAGGAATAAGCTATTCAAATCTGCTACTTAGCAAGTCTACTTAAAGTAATACATTAACTTATGAGAAATTTTGTGCGATTTTGCACAAAATTTGAAGTGTCCGGGCGCTTCAATTTAACCAACGAGGGAAAGTACGAATCAGGATTGCTACCCTCTATCCGGAAAGGCCCCGGAACGGGAGCGCTTTCACGATCGATAGAGGGTAACGCTCGCTTTTATACTGGTAAGTCAGCCTGTAAGCCGGGTTCTGTCGAGGATAATCATTCATCTGGACCGGAAGTCACCTTCCGGCCTCAAGCAACCAACCCGAAAACGACGCGGGCCGCGCCATAGTTTTCCTATTTGGTCTTGCTCCGGGTGGGGTTTACCCTGCCGCTGCTGTTACCAGCCGCGCGGTGCGCTCTTACCGCACCATTTCACCCTTACCAGCCGAAGCTGGCGGTATACTTTCTGTTGCACTGGCCGTGGGCTTGCGCCCCCCAGACGTTATCTGGCACCCTGCCCTGCGGAGCCCGGACTTTCCTCCAGTTCCTGTCGGAACCAGCGATTATCCAGCTGACTTGGCCCGCATTGTACCAGATTGGGGACAGGATTAGCGGAAGAACTTAATCCCCCCATTTGTCGCGATGCGAAATCAGTTGCCTGAGTAACGTGAACTTTTCTTCCTTTTGCAAAAAAGGGCGAATCGCGTCAAACAACTCCTGGCGTTCCCTCGATTGAAACCATTTATTCCACGCAGCCTCGTCGGTCCAGCGTGTAATTACCACGTATCGATTGGGGCGGTGAATCTCGACTGAAGATTCGCCGGATACGTATCCGGGCGCCTTCGCCATAACATCCAGCAGATTTGCGATCGCGGATTCGTAGAATTGTTCA
>JAASSH010000578.1 GCA_021767985.1 Gammaproteobacteria bacterium
GGCACTTTTTGCAGCGAAGGCGCGAGCGTACATACAGTACGTGAGCGTCTCGCTGTAAAAAGTAACGCCGCAATCGCGGCGCTCGCGACGGCCAGACAAAAAAAAGGCGCCTAAGGGGCGCCTTTCTCGTCCTCACTGCTTCTATTTTTTTTAGTTGTGCAGCTATCTCCTCCAGTTTCCTAGCCTTTTAAACCCGACTACCTGAGGTCAGGTTCGAGGCGTGCGGGTCGCCGCCCGCTCATTTATGACGCGCTAGTAAACCACAGGCCCCTCGAAGTTACCACCAAATTTTTCATAAATCACATTTGTTACCAAAGTAATTCCAGCCAGTAGATTTATACTATTATATCGTTGATCATTATATGAGAGCCGTTCCGCACCAGTCTCGAAACATGTTAGCCCAGACTCTAAAGCCGCAAGAATACCGCATTACCGAAGAGCCTTACTACGAGGCCGTAGCCAATGAAATCGAGGTTTTCGAATCGGCTTACCACAACAAGCTGGCGGTGTCGCTGCGTGGTCCGACCGGTTGCGGTAAGACCCGTTTCATGGAGTACATGGCCTGGCGTCTGCATCTGCCGCTGATTACCGTTTCCTGCCACGACGACCTGACTGCATCCGACCTGATCGGCCGTTACCTGATCACCGACAATCAGACTGTCTGGGTCGATGGTCCACTGACCGCGGCGGTGCGCAACGGGGCGATCTGCTATCTCGATGAAATTGTCGAGGCGCGAGCCGATACCACAGTCGTAATCCATCCGCTGGCCGATGATCGACGCGTACTGCCGGTGGAAAAACTGGGTGAACTGATCGTGGCCCACGAAAATTTTTGCATGACAATTTCTTACAATCCCGGCTACCAGAGCGTTCTCAAGGATATCAAGCAAAGTACGCGCCAGCGATTCGTCGCGCTGGAGTTCGATTATCCGCGCGCCGAGCTGGAACAGAAAATCGTACAAACCGAGTCGGGCCTGGATACGGCCAGGGCGCGGCTATTGATTCGTTTCGCACAACTCACGCGTAACCTGAAAGGCGCCGGCCTCGACGAAGGCGCCAGCACACGTCTGCTGGTGCATGCCGGCAAGCTGATGATGAGCGGGATCGCGCCGGTTGACGCCTGCGCCAGCGCGGTGTCGCAGGCGCTCACCGACGACCGCGAGATGATAACCGCGGTGAACGAACTCTGCGCCTCGGTGTTCTAAGTTAGCCCAGCGACAAGTATCACAGGCACACTAGCGATCCCGGTTTCCGATGAAAACGAGCGAAATCTTTCATAAAACGGCAAAAGGCCAGGCAGAAGTCGAAAACAGGTCGAACGCGCTATCGGTGAAACAACGACGGGTGCTGATCCTGGTCAATGGCGAGAACGACGCGGCGACACTGAAAGAGCTGTCGCTGTGCGAAAATATTGTCGAAATCCTCCAGACCCTGATCGACGGCAACTTCATACAGCATGAGGACATGACCAATTCGTCGACTTACGATCGCACTCAGCCCAGGAACACAGGCTAATAACCATCCCCGGTGCAGCAGGATTCAGCGGCAACAGGTTACCGACACTTACCAGTCCGATGGGGTCGCCAGGCTCTTTCAGGAAATCGATGCGGTCGATGGGAGCGGCGGAATCGGCCTACTTTCTCGGATCGACCGGAGTCAGCCGGTCCAGTCCGGCACCCGATAACTCATAAGCCTGGCCAAACCCCCGAATGAAGCTCCCCGACTCGGCCTCGACTCGAAACAGATGAAAATCGGGCAGCGGTTCGATGATCTCCATAACCCTGCCGAAACGCCGATGGAACGCCTGCATAATCGTGGCAAAGGCCTTGTCGTCCCGCGCTACCGCCCACGCCGTGCCGTGTAAACTGGCACGCTTGCGGGCAAAATAATTCGACACGGCAGCCGCATCCTCGATCAGCAGCAGGCTGATCGCGGGGTTCTGTGCCAGGTTAGCGGTATGGCTCGACAGCCGGGAAAGGAAAAGATAGAAGTTATTCTCGACCCAGACGCAGGGTGCATAACTCGCCTCGGGTTTATCGTCAGCGGTAACTGTTGCCAGTTGCAGGCTGAGAACGCTGTCGCGCAGTGCGAGATAATCCTCGCGCGCATCATTGGAATCGGACAATTCCGGAACCAGTAGTTAAATACCAGGGTATTTTGCGCTAGCCTGACATGCGCATCAAGCGCGCACTGGCCGCATCGTTCTCGCTGGCCAATTTCATGAGTTTAACCTGCTGCTCGTAGAAACGGGCATAATCGATCATGCGCACCATCGCATCGACCGCGTTGACATTACTCGACTCGAGCGCCCCCGAAGTTACCGATACCGAAGCATCGGCAGGGAGTTCGACTGCATTGCGACTGCGAAACAAGCCGTCGTCACCGCGATAAATCTGGTCCTGGGACGGGTTTACCAGTCGAATCCGGTCGACCCCGACCAGCGTATTGGCGGCCTGCCCGGCGGCCCGAATGCTGATGCTGCCATCGCGTCCGATTTGCAGGCTTTCAAACTGGGGAATCGATATCGGACCGCCTTCGCCGAGCACGATCTGGTTAGCGCCATTGAGCAA
>JAASSH010000579.1 GCA_021767985.1 Gammaproteobacteria bacterium
CGAAAGCGAAGTGATTGTCAGGTGTAAAATGACCCTTGGCAGCCCGAATCATGATGATCAGCAGCATGGTGGCGCCCATGGTAACGTGGAAACCGTGGAACCCGGTCAGCATGAAAAAGGTGCTGCCGTATATTCCCGAGTCGAGACGCAGGTTCAGATCCTGGTAGGCGTGCACGTACTCGTAGGCCTGAAGCCCGACGAATCCGAAACCAAGGACAACGGTCGCGAACAGCCAGTAAACCAGCCAGGTTGTATCCCTGCGCTTGAGCGCCCAGTGGGCCAGGGTTACGGTCCAGCCCGACGTCAACAGGATCGCGGTATTGATCGCAGGCAGGCCCCAGGCGCCCATAGCCGCCGTGGCTTCATTGAATTTTTCTGATACCGGCACTGACAATAGTGGCCAGGCCGCTTCGAAATCGGGCCACAGGTATTGCGCGGTCGCTTCGTTATTCGAGCCGCCGTCAAGCCACGGAATAGAATACTGCCGCGCATAGAACAATGCGCCGAAGAAGGCGGCAAAGAACATGACCTCGGAAAAGATGAACCAGCTCATGCTCCAGCGAAAAGTGGTATCCACCTGTTTGCTGTAATAACCGGAAAGAGACTCGGTAATGACCTGACCGAACCAGCCGTACATCATGAAAATAATGATCGCGAGGCCGACAAACATAGGAGTTGCGCTCCAGGTGTCATGCAGATAGTTGGCAATACCAACCACCGTCAGCGTCAATCCGATGGAACCAATGATTGGCCAGTGGGTGCCATGCGGTACGTAATATTCTTCGTTTGTAGCACTACTCATGGATCGTCTCTCTCTTTATCCGAAATGCGATTTTTATCCCTGGTCCTGACTGAAAAACGTATAGGAAAGGGTAATCTGTTCTATTTTGTCCGATATGTCCCTGCCGACGACAAATCGCAGCGGCATATCGCGTGTCTCGTAGCCCTCGAGCGCCTGCTGGGTAAAGCAGAAACATTCGGTCTTGTTAAAATGCTCGGCCGCCGGCCCGGGGGATACGCTCGGTATCGCCTGCCCCAGCGTTTTATCCTTGCTGGTACTGCGCACCCGGTACATGGCTTCATATACCTGCCCCGGGTGGATTTCCATCTTCTGCACCAGCGGCTCGAAATCCCACGGCAACCCGGAACTGGTGTTCGCCAGGAAACGCACCTCGATGGTACGCGATCGGTCGACCGGATCGGTGACCTCGGCAGCCTGGATGCGACCGGTTTTCCCATTGAGGCCGGTTATGTCGCAAATCACGTCATATAGCGGCACCATGGCAAAACCGAAGCCGAACATCAGCACCGGGATCAGGGCCAGTTTCAGCGGGCTGGTCTTCATTAAAACTTGCCCCAGAGAAACGTGGCGACGAAAAACGTAACCACTATCAGCAGGTGCGCGGCGACAATACGCCAGGTACGTCGGCGGCGCTCTACGGAGGTAAAGTATTCCTCATCGTGCTGTTGCTGCTGCATCGTGGTCACGAGTCGCTGTTACCCCTACTTGACCTGCGGTGCCTGGGTGAAGCTGTGATAAGGCGGCGGCGAAGGCAGTTCCTCGAATTCCAGCCCGGTGGCACCTTCCCATACCTTGTCGGTAGCTTTCACTCCGCCCTTGATCGTCTTGATTACGATATAGAGGAAAAATACCTGGGCCAGGCCGAAGGCGAAACCGCCGATACTCGAGATCTGGTTGAACTCAGCGAATTGTAAAGAGTAATCCGGGATCCGGCGTGGCATACCCGCGAGACCGACAAAGTGCTGCGGGAAGAACAATACGTTCACCGCAATCGTCGACCACCAGAAATGGATCTTGCCGAGAGTCTCGTCATACATGTGCCCGGTCCACTTTGGCACCCAGTAGTAAAACGCGGCGATGATCGAGTACAGCGCGCCGGTTACCAGCACGTAATGGAAATGAGCAACGACGAAATAGGTATCGTGGTATTGCGTGTCTACCGGCGCCACGCCCAGCATCAGACCGGAGAAGCCGCCGATGGTAAACATGATGATAAATCCGAGCGCGAACAGCATGGGAGTTTCGAAGGTCATCGAACCTTTCCACATCGTTGTCACCCAGTTGAACACCTTGACCCCGGTCGGCACCGAGATCAGGATCGTCGCGTACATGAAGTAGAGTTCGCCGGCTACCGGCATGCCGGTGGTGAACATGTGGTGCGCCCATACCATGAACGACAGGATCGCGATCGACGCGGAGGCGTATACCATCGAGCTATAGCCGAACAGCGGCTTGCGCGCGAAGGTCGGCACGATTGCCGAAATGACGCCGAAGGCCGGCAGAATCATGATGTAAACTTCAGGGTGCCCGAAGAACCAGAAGATGTGCTGGAACATGACCGGGTCACCGCCACCGGCCGCGTCGAAGAAGGACGTACCGAAATGACGATCGGTCAGCATCATGGTAACCGCGCCGGCGAGTACCGGCATAACCGCGATCAGCAGGTAGGCGGTAATCAGCCAGGTCCAGACGAACAGCGGCATCTGCAGCAGCCTCATGCCCGGCGCGCGCATGTTGAGAATGGTCGCGACCACGTTGATCGAGCCC
>JAASSH010000158.1 GCA_021767985.1 Gammaproteobacteria bacterium
CCCGAGTTCAGAAATCGACTCGATGCCACTATCCAGTTCAAGGCACTCGACACCAACGTCATACTGAACGTGGTCGACAAGTTCCTGATCGAACTCGAATCACAGCTCGAGGCCAAGAAGGTCAGCATGACCGTCAGCGATGCCGCGCGGCGCTGGCTGGCGGAGAAGGGCTATGATCCGAAGATGGGAGCGCGCCCGATGGCGCGAGTGATTCAGGACGAGATCAAGCAGGTGCTCGCGGACGAGCTGCTGTTCGGCGGACTCACCAGCGGCGGCCGGGTGAAAATCGACATCCAGAATGACAAGCTGTACTGCGAGGTGGTCCAGACAGGCAGGGCGAAGGAAGACGCTACCGTCAACTAGCCGCTTAACGGTCGCGGAAAGTTATCCTGCCTTTGGTCAGATCGTAAGGCGTCAACTCCACGGTAACCGTATCTCCAGTCAGAATACGAATGTAGTGTTTACGCATTTTTCCAGAGATGTGTGCCGTCACGACATGCCCGTTTTCCAGTTCAACACGAAACATGGTGTTCGGCAGGGTTTCCTTGACTACCCCGCGCATCTCGATGTGATCGCCTTTTGGCATTTTCTAGCTCGTTGTTTAAAGCGCGCCATTATCCATTATTTACCGGGTATATCAATAGAGTGAGTGACCTCTAATCCATACCCTGTGATAATATTTCGCTGTTTTTCATACGACTTTCCAAACCATGACAAATTACGCTTACGTTTTCCCGGGCCAGGGATCACAATCGGTGGGTATGATGACCGCCTGGGGCGATCACCAGACGACCGTGATCGATATCTTCAAACAGGCTTCTGACAGTCTCGATTACGACCTGTGGGCGCTGGTCAGCGAAGGGCCCGAAGAGCGGCTCAATAACACCATGGTTACCCAGCCGGCGATGCTCTGTGCCGGTGTTGCCTGCTGGCGAATAGCCAGTGAGCAGGAAGGGATGCCCGTCGCGACGCTAATGGCGGGGCATAGCCTCGGCGAGTATACTGCGCTGGTCTGTGCCGGCAGTCTCGATCTCGCGGACGCTGTCAGACTGGTTGCGCGACGCGGTGAACTAATGCAAAACGCCGTAGCCGCCGGCGAGGGCGCGATGGCGGCCATCATCGGGCTCGATGATGAAGACGTAATCAAGGCCTGTTCGCTGGTAGACTGCGGCGTGGTAGAAGCCGTCAATTTTAATGCCCCGGGCCAGGTCGTCATTGCCGGCGCGTCGGCCGCGGTGGAAGCGGCAATGGAGCAGGCCACCAGTCTTGGCGCGCGACGCGCGCTGCCGCTGCCGGTCAGCGTGCCGTCGCATTGTTCGCTAATGACCGGTGCGGCCGAAGAATTCGCGCTCGAGCTTGAGCAGCTCGAGATTCGCATGCCCGAGATTCCGGTGGTGCATAACCAGAATGCAGCCGTCGCGGCATCGGTAGACGAAATCAGGGAGCGGCTGAAGTTACAGCTTTACCAGCCAGTAAAATGGGTGGCGAGCGTCAACGCGATGCAGCAGCAGGGAATAGGGGGCTTGATCGAATGCGGTCCGGGCAAGGTCCTGGCCGGCCTGACCCGGCGCATAGAGCGGTCACTGCAGGCGTATGCTATTTTTGATGCCGTTTCGTTGGACGGCACAAATCAATCAATTGGGGAGAACTGACATGTTAAGCGATCAAGTCGCGCTCGTTACCGGTGCCAGCCGGGGTATCGGGAAAGCCATCGCGCTGGCGCTGGGTGCACAGCATGCAACGGTTATCGGTACCGCAACCAGCGAGTCGGGCGCCGACAGTATATCCGCAGCCTTTGCCGATAATAAGGTCACGGGCAAAGGCATGGTGCTGAATGTTGCCGAGTCGGATTCGGTCGCGAACTGTCTGAAACAGGTCAGCGAGGAGTTCGGCTCTCCCGATATACTGGTAAACAATGCCGGTATTACCCGGGACACGCTGTTGATGATGATGAAGGACGAGCAGTGGGAAGAAATCATCAACACCAATCTCAGTTCAGTGTTTCGCATGAGCAAGGCGGTACTGCGGCCGATGATGAAAAAGCGCGGCGGGCGCATTATTAATATTTCCTCGGTGGTCGGGGCTACCGGCAATCCGGGGCAAACCAACTATGCCGCGGCAAAGGCGGGTTTGCTTGGATTTGGCAAATCCCTGGCGCGCGAGATCGGTTCCCGGGGCATCACGGTTAACACCGTCGCGCCCGGGTTTATCGATACCGACATGACCCGTGAGTTGCCCGAGGAACAGCGGGCAGCCCTGGCGAGCCAGATCCCTCTGGGGCGGCTCGGTTCGGCCGAAGAAGTTGCAGCGGCGGTTGTATTTCTGGCCTCGCCGGCGGCCGCTTATATCACCGGGGAGACCATTCACGTCAATGGCGGAATGTATATGCCGTAGCTAAAAACTGCCGAAAAACACCATAACTAGCTGATTTATAAGCAATTTCAGTGCCGAAAAAAATTTTATACATTTGTGGCAACTAAACCGGCTTTTCAATACAATAACGCACCTTACTAGTTATCGATTTATTAACCAGGAGAAACTCTTAAAATGAGCTCTGTTGAAGAACGTGTGAAAAAAATTGTTGCAGAACAATTAGGCGTCAAGGAAGAGGAAGTGACAAACCAGGCATCCTTTGTCGATGACTTAGGTGCTGACTCCCTCGATACTGTAGAGCTGGTTATGGCACTGGAAGAAGAATTCGAAACCGAGATTCCGGACGAAGAAGCGGAAAAGATCACCAGTGTTCAACTCGCTATCGACTACGTCAACGCTAATCTATAATTAAAGTTACTCGATTCGAAGGATGCCGCTTACCATCTCGCATGTTAAGCGGCATTTTCATTTATTGATCGAGTAGCAACCTACCTGAAGAGGATTGAATTTTGTCAAAACGTCGTGTCGTAATAACGGGGCTCGGATTGTTGACTCCTGTTGGCAATACAGTAGCAGAGTCCTGGGAAAGCATCGTTGCCGGAAAGAGCGGCATCGCACCGATCACCGCCTTCGATGCCAGTCAGTTTTCGACTCGCATTTCCGGTTCGGTTAAGGATTTCGATGCTTCCGAGTACCTTTCGGTCAAGGACATCAAGAAAATGGATACCTTTATCCATTTCGGTGTTGCCGCGGGCATACAGGCGCTGGACGATTCCGGCATCGAGGTAACCGAAGCCAATGCCGATCGCATCGGCGTCGCTATTGGCTCCGGTATTGGCGGTTTGCCCACAATCGAAAAAAATCGCGACGCCTATGTTGCCGGCGGGCCCAGAAAAATTTCACCGTTCTTCGTACCCAGCTCCATCATTAACATGGTATCCGGTAACCTTTCGATCATGCGCGGCCTGAAAGGCCCTAACATTTCGATCGTTAGTGCCTGCACGACGGGTGCACACAATATCGGCGATGCCGCACGCATGATTTCTTACGGCGATGCCGATGTGATGGTTGCCGGCGGTGCCGAAATGGCGACCTCGGCACTTGGCGTCGGCGGCTTTGCCGCGGCCAGGGCACTCTCCACCCGCAACGATGACCCGGAGGCCGCAAGTCGGCCCTGGGACCGTGATCGCGACGGTTTCGTGCTGGGTGACGGTGCCGGTGTCGTCGTACTCGAAGAGTATGAAATGGCGAAACAAAGGGGTGCCGATATTTATTGCGAGCTCGTCGGCTATGGCATGAGCGGTGACGCATACCATATGACCGCACCATCGGAAGGTGGCGAGGGTGCCGCGCGCTGCATGCAAAACGCCCTCAACGATGCCGGATTGAATCCTGAAGACGTTGATTACATCAACGCACATGGCACTTCGACACCGGCGGGTGATATCGCCGAGACCAAGGCAGTGAAGCTGGCCCTGGGCGATCACGCTTACAACATGGTGGTGAGTTCAACCAAGTCGATGACCGGACACCTGCTCGGCGCGGCCGGCGGCATCGAGGCCATTTTTTCGATCCTGGCGCTGCGTGACCAGGTTGTGCCGCCGACAATTAATCTTGAAAACCAGGATCCGGAATGCGACCTGGACTTCGTGCCTAATACCGCCAGGCAAATGAAACTGTCGGTCTCGATGTCGAATTCGTTCGGCTTTGGTGGCACCAACGGTACCTGCGTCTTCAAGTTAATCTAGCCGACCCGATCGGTCTGCGCCGAATCCCTGCCAGCATGCCGGGGCGTGCAGCTTGACAGTTAGTGCAAAACAGCTTGAATCAGACTCGCGGGACGCAGAGCTCGTCGTTATAGTTTCGAACGACTAGAGCCAACGAACACCGCGCAACAATGATTTTCGGCCTACAATCACAGTTAGCTTCTGTTTAGCATTACGCCATGGCCAGACTATTCAAACGACTGATTCAATGGGGACTGTTCGCCTGCCTGCTGATGATCGCGGTGCTGACCTATCAGTTACTCAGCTTTCAGCATAATACAATCAGACTGCCGCAGGAGCAGTCGGTATTTCTGATCAAGTCAGGCAGCAACATCAAACTCATCGCCCAGAATCTGGCGATGCAGAAGATTATCGATGACCCCTGGCTCTTTATTCTGCTGGCCAAGCTCAAGGGCGTGGAAACCCGGGTAAAGGCGGGCGAGTATCGGCTCGAATCAGGGCAAACGCCGGATGATCTGATCGAGGTTTTTGTGCACGGTAGTTCGATCCAGTACAGTTTCACCGTGATCGAAGGCTGGTCGTTTCGCCAGATGCTCGCTGCTCTCGCCGAGGATCCCATCATCGAACACAGGCTGGAAGGTAAAACCAACGAGGAAATCATGAGCCTGATCGGCTATCCCGATCAACATCCCGAAGGGATGTTTTTCCCGGATACCTATCGCTTCCCGAAAGGCACCAGCGATATCGATTTTCTGCGTCGCGCCTACCAGGTCATGCAGCAACACCTGGAGCGCGAATGGAGTCAGCGCGACAGCGATTTACCGCTAAAATCGAGCTATGAGGCCCTGATACTGGCGTCGATCATCGAAAAGGAAACCGGCGCCGGGTTCGAACGTCCGTTGATAGCCGCCGTGTTCACCGAGCGTCTTAAACGCAACATGCGCCTGCAAACCGACCCCACCGTCATATACGGGTTGGGCGAAAGTTTCGACGGCGATATTCGTTTTCGGGATTTAAAAAATGACACGCCGTATAATACCTACCGGCGCGCTGGATTGACGCCGACACCCATTGCATTGCCGGGGCTCGACTCCATCCGCGCGGCGTTACATCCTGCTGAAACGAAAGCGCTTTATTTTGTTTCCAAGGGCGACGGCACGCATCATTTTTCGGAGACACTCGAAGAACATAATGCCGCGGTAAACCGTTACCAGTTGAAAGGGCGTAAGAAATAAACCGGATCCAGGCAATCTTGTGACCACAGAAGCAAAGCCAAACAGAATGATTGTGATAGACGGCGTCGACGGTTCGGGCAAGGGCGTTCAATCCCGCCGTTTGCTGCAGTCACTGCTGGCTGCCGGGCAAGCGGCGATCCTGACGAGGGAGCCGGGCGGGTCGCCCGCCGCCGAGGATATCCGCCAACTGCTGGTAACCGGTGAGCCTGAGAAATGGGACGATATGACCGAACTGTTACTCATGTATGCGGCGCGCCGCGCTCACCTGCGCGATACCGTATGGCCGGCGCTGGCGTCGAATCAATGGGTTATCAGCGATCGTTACGCCGATTCGAGTCGAGCTTTCCAGGGCATTGCAGGTAATCTTGGGCTCGATACCGTGGAACGGATTCATGACATCGTCGTCGGCGAATTTCAACCGGCGCTGGTACTAATCCTCGACCTGGCAGAATCGATTGCGCTGCAACGCGCCGAGGATCGCGGCGGCAGCGAGAACCGTTTCGAGAAAAAAGGTGCCGCCTACCATGCCCGGGTGCGAGACGCATTCTTGCAGATCGCCGCGAGCGATCCGACTCGATACCTGGTGATCGATGCCGATCAAAGCAGGGATCGCGTAAGC
>JAASSH010000159.1 GCA_021767985.1 Gammaproteobacteria bacterium
ACGAGGGCTATGGCCCGGCCGGGGTAGCCTTCATTGTCGACTGCCTGTCTGATAATCGAAATCGCACCGTGGCCGAGGTGCGCCACGCCTTCAGCAAGGCCGGCGGTAACCTCGGGCAGAGCGGCTCGGTGGCTTACCTGTTTTCCAGCGTCGGCGTATTGCTGTACTCTCCCGATCACGACGAGGACAGCGTGATGGAAGCCGCGCTCGACGCCGGTGCCGAAGACGTTATCGTGGCTGATGACGGCAGTATCGAAGTGCTGACCACGGCCGAGGAATACGTCGCGGTCAAACAGGCCATGACCGATGCCGGTCTCGAACCTGAGGAATCCGATTTGACCATGCGTGCATCCACCAATACCGAAGTCGATGTCGAGACCGCCGGTAAGCTGCTACGCCTGGTCGACCTGCTCGAAGCCTCGGACGATGTACAGGAAGTTTATTACAACGCCGAGATCCCCGAAGAGGCTTACGAGGCCGAGGGCTAATGATTATCCTGGGCATCGACCCTGGATCGCGCATCACCGGCTTCGGGCTAATCGACAACCACGCTAACCGCATGGAATACATTCATAGCGGCAGCATCAAGGTCAGCGGCGATAGCCTGCCGCAACGCCTGGGACATATATTCGCCGAGATAGGCGCGGTAATCCGGCAATACCGGCCCGAGCAGATGGGGATCGAAAACGTATTCATGGCGCGTAACGCCGACTCGGCACTAAAGCTCGGCCAGGCTCGCGGCGCGGCGATTTGCGCCGGCCACCAGGCGGGCCTGGAGATTTCCGAGTACGCGGCGCGCGAAATCAAGCAGGCGATCGTCGGTACCGGCGCCGCCAGCAAGGAACAGGTGCAGCACATGGTCAAGCGCCTGCTCGGTATTCGCCAGGCACTGCAGGCAGACGAGGCCGACGGCCTCGCAATTGCTATCTGCCATGCACAATTTTATGCTACGCGGCAAAAGACCGGGCTCGATAGCAGTCAACTCAAACGCAGGAGAAGCCGCCGAAAATGATCAGCCGATTAACAGGCATTCTGGCCGCCAAGCGAGCGCCGCATATCCTGATCGATTGTCATGGCGTCGGTTACGAGGCCGATGTTTCCATGACCACCTATTACAAGCTGCCCGAGGTTGGCGAACAGATTTCAATCTGGACGCATTTGCTGGTCAAGGAGGATGCTCACAGCCTGATCGGTTTCGACAACGAGCAGGAGCGCAAACTGTTCCGTCAGTTGATCCGCATCACCGGCGTGGGTCCGAAAATGGCGCTGACCATTCTCTCGGGCATCGACGAACAGCAATTCGCGGTATGTATCGCCAATGACGATGTCGCCATGCTGACCCGACTGCCGGGTGTCGGCAAGAAAACCGCCGAGCGCCTGATCATCGAAATGCGTGACAAGATAGACGTAACCGCGGGCGACTTGCCGACGCAACAGGCCACGGTCGGCGGGCATTCGATCGTCAACGAGGCGATAGAAGCGCTGCAGGCCCTGGGCTACAAACCCACCGACGCGGAAAAGATGATCAGCCGTGCACAGCAGCAGGGTGAAACCGCCGATAGCGCCTCGCAGTTGATCAAGCAGGCATTACAGACCACGGTCAAGATATGAGCGAAGAACGTCTGATCAGCGCCGAAGCGGTGGAAGAGGAGCTAATCCAGGACCGCGCACTGCGCCCGAAAATGCTGGTCGATTACGTTGGCCAGGACGAGGTACGTGAGCAGATGGAGATTTTTGTGCAGGCCGCGGTGCAGCGCCGGGAAGCGCTGGATCACGTGCTGATCATTGGACCGCCAGGGCTTGGCAAGACCACGCTGTCGCATATCATTGCCAATGAAATGCAGGTTAACCTGCGTCAGACATCCGGCCCGGTGCTCGAGAAGGCAGGCGATCTGGCGGCGATTCTGACCAATCTCGAGGCGCATGACGTGTTGTTCATCGACGAGATTCATCGGCTGAGCCCGGTCGTCGAGGAAATTCTTTACCCGGCGATGGAAGACTTTCAGCTCGATATCATGATCGGCGAAGGCCCGGCGGCGCGCTCGATCAAGCTGGACCTGCCGCCATTTACCCTGGTCGGTGCCACCACGCGTGCCGGGCTGCTGACCTCGCCGCTGCGAGATCGCTTCGGTATCGTGCAGCGGCTGGAGTTTTACAGCGCGCAGGAACTGGGCCGCATAATCATGCGTTCGGCCGGCCTGCTCGGGATCCAGGTCGACGCCGCGGGCGCGCAGGAAATCGCCAGCCGCTCGCGCGGCACGCCGCGCATCGCCAATCGCCTGCTGCGCCGCGCGCGCGACTATGCCGAGGTCAAGGCCGACGGCGTCATTACCGAAACCGTCGCCCATGCGTCGCTGGATATGCTCAAGGTCGACCAGTCCGGGCTCGATCACATGGATCGGCGCCTGATCCTGGCCTTGATCGAAAAATTCGATGGCGGACCGGTCGGGGTCGAAAGCCTGTCGGCCGCGATTGGCGAGGAGCGCGGCACCATCGAGGACGTAATTGAACCCTACCTGATTCAACAGGGTTTTTTGATGCGTACCCCGCGCGGACGTGTGGTAACATCGCGCGCGTATTCGCATTTCGGAATTAAAAATGCAAAGCAGGGTGAAATAGATCTCTAGCCAGTCCCTGCTTCAACCTGTAACAATCTGACCCTGAAAACGCCATGAATGATGATTCGCTGTTAACCCTTATTATCAACGCCAGCTTGCCGGTGCAGCTAGTTATGCTCCTGCTGCTGTTAGCGTCGGTTTTCTCCTGGGCGCTGATGTACGTCAAGCGCGGTTACATCCGGCAATCGCAGGCCGAGGCCAAGACTTTCGAAGGCCGCTTCTGGTCGGGCATCAACCTTAGCGATCTGTTCGCCCAGTTGAGCGTGCGCCAGGAGCGGCGTTTCGGGCTGGAGGCGATTTTCGAAAACGGTTTCCGGGAATTTGCGCGCGCGCGCAAGGCGGAGCTCGATAACAGCGAAGTGGTGCGCTCGGCGCATCGTGCGATGAAGGTGTCGATGTCGCGCGAAATCGAGCTGCTGGAAAATAACCTGCCATTCCTTGCCACCGTCGGATCGGTCAGCCCTTATGTCGGCCTGTTCGGTACGGTCTGGGGCATCATGGAATCGTTTCGCGCGCTTTCGGGCGTGCAGCAGGCGACACTCGCGATGGTGGCGCCCGGCATTTCGGAAGCGCTGATCGCGACCGCGATGGGTCTTTTGGCGGCGATTCCCGCGGTCGTGGCCTACAACAAGTTCACCAGCGAGATCGATGCCATGATCGTGCGCTACGAAAATTTCCTGGAAGAGTTTACCGGAATTTTACAACGCCAGGCCCAGTCACCAAGGTAGGATATCCCGGTGAGAAAGCGTCGTTCAGTTTCGGAAATCAACGTGGTGCCATACATCGACGTGATGTTGGTGCTGCTGATTATATTCATGGTGACGGCTCCCCTGCTGAAGCAGGGCGTCGATGTCGACCTGCCGACGGCCCCGGCCAATCCGCTCGACGTCGAGAGTCCGGAGCCGATCGTCATTACCGTGGACAGGGAAGGGCAAATGTATCTCAGTACCGCCCTGAACCCGGATGCAGGCATCAGCGCCGAGTCGCTCGTCAAGCAGGTGAAGGCGGTGTTGTCGCGGGAACCGAATCGCCCGGTGATGGTGCGCGGCGATGCCAATGGTCCTTACCAGAATGTCGTCGGCACTCTGGTGTTGCTGCAGCAGGCTAACGTCGAATCGGTTGGGCTCGTGACCGACCCCGAGGATACGAATTAGTGCTGGGCGAGTTACTTAAGCATCCGCGGGCCCTGTTGCTGTCGCTGGCGCTGCATCTCGTCGTCATCGGCGCAATGTTTATTAACTTTCATTTCGCCGACAGGCCCAATTTGATCAAGGCGGGCCAGGTCGAGCAGACGGTCAAGGCCGAAGTGGTAGAGCAGCAGCAGCTCGAAGCGATGCAGGAGGAAAAGCGGCGGGAAGCCGAAAAACTGAAGGAGGCCGAGCGTAAAAAGAAGGAGCAGGAAGCAAAAAGGCTCGCCGACATAAAGAAAAAGGAGGCCGAGAAAAAACGCAAGGCAGAAGAGAAGAAAAAAGCTGAACTAAAACGCAAGAAAGAGGCCGAAGAAAAACGCAAGGCGGAAGCGAAGCGCAAGGCCGAGGAAAAGCGCAAGGCGGAAGAGAAACGCAAGGCCGAGGAGAAACGCAAGGCCGAGGAGAAACGCAAGGTCGAGAAGAAACGCAAGGCCGAGGAAGCTCGTATCGCCGAAGAGAAGCGCAAGGCAGAAGAAGCACGCAAGGCCGAGGAAGCTCGCATCGCCGAGGAGAAGCGCAAGGCCGAAGAGGCCAAACGCGCGGAAGAAGAACGCAAGCGTAAAGAAGCCGAGCAGCGTCGTCTCGCCGCAGAGGAGCAAAAGCGCAAGGAGGCCGAGCTCAAGGCAAAACTTCAGGCCGAGGAAACGCAGCGCCGGCTCAGTTCACTGCAGGAGGCTTATAAACTGGCGATTTTACAAAAAGTTCGAAGGAATTGGATTAGACCGCCCGGAAGTGAGAAAATACCGGAATGCTGGGTCCGGGTAATACAGGGGCCCGGTGGAATCATTCTCGATGTCACTTTTGGCACCTGTAAGGGCAGTACACAGACTTACCGTGCGTCGATCGAAAGTGCAGTTTATAAAGCCGAGCCGTTACCGAAACCGGGAGATCCATCCTTGTTTGAGCGCGAACTGAATTTTAATTTTAAGCCTGAGTGAGAAACCCCGTAATTGTAATGAAGCGATCAATCATCTGTCTGTTTGTTATGTTCCTCTGGGCTATGTCAACAGCCGGCAGGGCCGCGTTGACTATCGAGATTACCGGTGGCACCGAGGGCGCGCTGCCGATCGCGGTGGTGCCGTTCGATGTCTCGAAACTGGCCAGCAAGTTGCCGGTCGACCTGGCTCAAATCGTCTCCAGTGACCTGAATCGCAGCGGCGTGCTCAAAGTCATGGAACGCGGTGCCTTGCCGGCCAGTCCGCATTACAGTAACCAGGTCAAGTACCAGCGCTGGCGTGGCGCGGGCCAGGATTTCCTGGTGGTTGGGCGCGTGCGCGAGGATTCGCCCGGGATATATACCATCGAGTTTCAATTGCTCGATGTGCTCAAGCAAAAGCAGCTGCTCGGTCGCAGCATGAAGGCCAAGAAACGCAACCTGCGGTCGCGCGCGCACCAGATCAGCGATTTTATCTACCAGCAGATTACCGGCACCCGAGGCGCCTTCAATACCCGAATAGCCTACGTCCGGGCGCAAAAAAACGCGGCGCGCAAGTACGTGCTGCAGGTTGCCGATACCGACGGTTTCAACGCGCAAAACGTGCTCGAGTCCGACGAGCCCATCATGTCACCGAGCTGGTCGCCCGACGGCAAATCGCTGGCCTACGTGTCGTTCGAAAATCGTCGCCCGGAGATTTATATTCAACAGCTGGCGACCGCGCGACGCTCCAAGGTTTCCGGCTTCAGCGGGCTGAATAGCGCGCCGAGCTGGTCGCCCGATGGCAAGTTCCTGGCGCTGGTGTTATCGAAAGATGGCAGCCCCGACGTCTATACCCTGAATACCGCAACCAAGCGCCTCAAGCGCCTGACGAAGCATCGAGCCATCGACACCGAGCCGGTGTGGACGCAGGACGGTAGGAGCATTATTTTTACTTCCGATCGATCGGGATCGCCGCAGCTCTACCAGATCAATGTCGAAGGTGGCAGAGCCAAACGGCTGACCTTCGAAGGCAAGTACAATAGTGCGGCCAGCCTGTCGCCGGACGGCAAGTACATCGCCATGGTGCACGGCGAGCGAGGGCAATATAAAATAGCGCAGCTGGATCGGGAAACGGGAAACTTGACCGTTCTTACCGACAGTTCGCTCGACGAATCTCCATCTTTTTCACCTAATGGAAGGATGGTGCTGTACGCCTCGACCCGGGGAAA
>JAASSH010000580.1 GCA_021767985.1 Gammaproteobacteria bacterium
GCGGTGGGTTTCGACGGTTTCGACTTCCTCAACCTGGTGGCGGGCTTCGACACCGAACTCGAGGTAGAGCAGGTCGCCGCGATATTCCGCGAAATTGAAAATGAACTGGGGCGCGATCGCAGCCTGCCAAAGTTCTCCAGCCGCTCCATCGATCTCGATATCCTGACCTACGGCGACATGGTTCTGGACCTGCCGGGCATCAGGCTACCGCGCCCCGAAATCCTCGAGAATGCATTCGTGTTGAAGCCACTGCAGGATCTGGCGCCGGATACGCTGCATCCAGAGTGTGGCGAGACTTACGCCGTCCTGTGGCAACGTATGGCGCCGACTGCCCCGCGGCTGGATCTTTTCCCCGTCGAGCTTTAGCCACGCCGGTTCCCGGGCGCGATGCTACCGCAGGATGTTTTTCAGCCCGGCAATCAGCGCATCGCATTCGGCATCGGTTCCGATCGATATTCGCAGGCAGTTATCGATACGCGCAACCTCGAAGTAGCGCACCAGGATGCCGGCCGATTTTAACTCGAGATACAGGGACCTGGCCGCGGCGTCCGGATGGCGCACGAAGACAAAATTAGCGCTCGACGGAAACACCTCGAAGCCCAGCGCTGCGAGGGCCTGCGCCAGCCTTTCTCGACTGTCGACGACGCGCCGATTACATTCCTGGAAGTAGGGTTCGTCTTCGAGCGCCGCCAACCCGATGGCGTCGCTCAGGCTGTCGATCGGGTAAGAGTTGAATGAATTCTTGACGCGCTGCAGGCCCTCGATCAGCTGCGCCTGCCCGAGCGCGTAACCGAGCCGCAGGCCGGCAAGACTACGTGACTTGGAAAAAGTCTGAACCACCAGCAGGTTATCGAATTCGGCGATTAACGGAGCCGCCGATTCGGCGCCAAAATCGACATAGGCCTGGTCGATGATGACCACCGATTCCGGATTATCGGCCAGCAGTGCCCGGATCTCCGCCAGCGTTATCGCGATTCCGGTTGGTGCGTTCGGGTTGGGAATGATGATGCCACCATTGGCACAGCGGAAACCATCGAAATCGATTCTAAAGGATTCGTCCAGCGCGACCTGGCGGAAATCGATCTGGTAAAGCCGGCAATATACCGGGTAGAAGCTGTAGCTGATATCGGGAAACAGGATGGGCTCGTCCTGCTTGAAAAAAGCCTGGAACGCATGCGCCAGTACTTCGTCGGAGCCGTTACCGACGAAAACCTGGTCCGGCGCCAGTTCGTGGTAATCGGCCAGCGCCTTCACCAGGCTGCCGCTTTGCGGGTCAGGATAACGGCGCAGGCGATCGACCGGGTAATCCCTGATCACCCGTTCTACCGCAGGCGAGGGCGGGTAGGGGCTCTCGTTGGTATTGAGTTTGATGTATTGCTGATCCTGGGGTTGTTCTCCCGGCACGTAGGGATCGAGGTCATCGACTAGTTTGCTCCAGTATCGGGTCATGGTGTTCCTTGCTATCGCAGCATGCGGCCACCATCCACGCGGATGATTTCGCCGGTTATGTAATCGTTGGTCGCCAGGAACAACGCGGTGTCGGCTATCACCTGGGGTGTGCCGCAGCGTTGCAGCGGAACCTGCTCGAGGACGGATTGCTGGTAGTCGTCGGAATCGCCCGAGTCGGGCCACAGGATCGCGCCGGGAGCGATACCGTTGACCCGTACTTCGGGCGCGAGTTCCAGTGCCAGCGACCTGACCAGCATCTGGTTGGCGGCCTTGGCGCTACAGTACACACTGTGTCGATCCAACGGCATGGTCGCATAGATATCCACCAGGTTGATGATACAGCCGCGGGCCTGTCTCAATGCCGGGTAGCAGGCCTGGGACAGGAACAGCGGCGCGCGGTAATTGCTGCCCACCAGGTCGTCCCACTGGCTCGCCTCGATCTCCCCGAACCTGGTGGGATAGAAGCTGGAGGCGTTGTTGACCAGCAGGTCGAGCCCGGGAAACTGGCTGCTGGCCTCGGTCGCGAGTTGTGCCAGTTCCTGCTGCGACAGCAGGTCGGCACCCAGCGCGCAGGCCGAGTTCTCGCGCTGCAGGTTGAGTTCGGTAACCAGCGCCCGCGCCGCGCTTTCCGAGCTGCGGTAATGGATAATGAGATTTGCACCGTTTTGATGTAGAGTGCGGGCGATCTGCGCGCCCAGGCGGTCAGCCGCACCGGTAACCAGCGCAGTCTTGTCTGATAACAGCATTACTACAGAAACCTAAAAGTGCAATCATATCATCCTCGCCAGCAGACGCTAAGCTATTGCCTCCAGATCCGGAAAGACGATGAATCTACCACAGGGATTTGATGCGCAGGGGCTCGAGTTGCCGCAGCCCGACGCCGATGCAATCGCGTACAGCACGCGGCTGGTATCCGCGATTGTCGCCCGTATCGAAGAATCCGGTGGCATGATCGGCTTCGAGGAGTATATGCGTATGGCCCTGTATGAACCGGGGCTCGGTTACTACTCTGGCAGTGCGATCAAGTTCGGCGTGTACGGCGATTTTGTCACCGCGCCGGAAATCTCGCCGCTGTTCGGCGCCAGCCTGGCGCACCAGGCGGCCGCGTTGATCGA
>JAASSH010000581.1 GCA_021767985.1 Gammaproteobacteria bacterium
ATGATCGATACATCCTCTCTTGGTTCAATACTGGCTTGATAACGCGGCAAGGTTCCGACGCCCCGAAAATCAACCGTTAACAACTCCGTCGCTGCCCTGATGGTTATGCTTCCGCTGCACCGGGCGGCGCGGACGAGGGCCGAGTATTGCGCAAAATATTCACAAAAGTATCACGCACGAATCGGCCACGGGGGCGCGGATTGGAAAGTAATGAAAGAAATGGGACAGATCTATTTATGGTCCGCCCGCCAGCAAAGCCAACGATTAAATAAATCTGTCCCGGTTTTCTCCGGTTTTCTGGAGGAGGATTATCCGCTTTGGAAATTGCGCCTTAAAGCGTGGAGTAGCGCTCGCTTTGCTCGTACATACGGATGAGGAAGTCGCGGATCGCGCTCACCGCTTCTTGCCTGGGCATCAGCTTTTGTTCTTCCATCAGCTGAGCCATGTCGTCGATCGAACGGGTACCGTCAATCATCGCCATGATAAAAGCGTATATGCGCGTCGTCATGGCTTCCATTTTAAAATTCTCGGTGGTCGGTACCGGCTGATCGCTCTTCACCAGCCAGTCTGGCAGTGCGGCGTGTCGCGGTGGAGCTTTCGCATCTTTCACCTTGGTTGCACTGATGACGACGACATGCTCCTGCCGTCCGAGCCGATCGGCCGGTGACGACATGTAGGGGATTTCCGCTTCAATAAGTTCAGGAGTCGAAAAACCGCTGGCTTCGATGATTTCCAGGCTTTCTTCGAGGCTGACGCAGTCGAGCAGTTGGCCGCCGCGAAAAGCGTGCGAGCCAAACCAGATCCAGCGCCCGCCGTCGGCCAACAAATGGTTCCAGCGCCGTGCCTGCATGCGCAGCGATTCCGGCAATATGTCGACCAACCAGGGTGTTACCAGGGTATCGAAGGTTGCGGCGCGAAACGGCGCGCGCAGCGCGTCAGCCAATATCAGGTGAAAGGTATCACCGGCGGCCTCCGGTGCCTTTAATGCTCTTTCAAGCGCAATATCATCCTGGCTTCGCGGGACAATCGGAAACTCGTGCAGCGCAACCGTGTCGCCGCGGGTGACTTTTGCCGCCGCCAACATTAGCAGCGGATTGAAATCCGCTGCCACGGTCAGCGCCTGCGGCCAGCTGCGATGTAAATCGTAGGCCAGGCGCGCACCGCCGGCACCGAGCACGAGCATATTTTCAGGCATATGATCACCGATACCCTCGCGCACCAGGCGCAGCGATTCTTCGTTCTCACGCTCGCCCCAGCACCAGTCACGATGCAGGTTGGCATAATAGGTTGTCAGTCCCTGGTCGCTCGGTAAGCGTGTGCGCAGGGCAAGGTAGGTTTCGTGATTGGCTTTGAGGTCGGCCACGTTGAGTGGCTTCAGCATAGATTTCAATTCGTCGGCATAGGCGATTTTGGCAGTGCGGATGGCGTTCAGCCTGAAACGTGTTGATTCCGGTAGATCTTTTTCCTGCAGTGCCGCATCGGCAACTCCGCTTTCGTGCTCGAGCGTGCGGATCAGCGCGTGGTAACGCCCCACCCACTCGTCCAGCGTGACGCCCGGATCGGCAAATAAAAACGGCACGCCGTCGAGCGTTGGAAACAGCGTTTTACAACCTTCGCAATTAAATTGATCACCCGAGACAGTGACGCGCTTGCCGCAACGCGGACAACCGAGCACATGTTTGAACGCTTTTACCGTCATGCGCGGATACTACCGTGTATCGAACCCTCGGGAAACCGGGACAGATCGGGAAACCGGGACAGATCTATTTACGGAAACTGGGACAGATCTATTTTTGCGACAGTATTGGCGCCTAAAGCCAGGTTTCGGAGCATAGTGGATGCTCGCGCAGGTAAGATTGGAGTTGAAGGATTAAATAAATCTGAAGGATTAAATAGATCTGTCCCGGTTTTTGCGGTTTTTGGTCGGAAAAGAAAACGGGGCTCAAAGAGAACCCCGTCAAGACTGCCAATGTCGTTCTAATCCGTAATCAGGCGAACCACCAGCGGCTGCAGCCGCGAGCTCCGTCTACCTGCCAGCTTGCAGCCAGATCCGGGCCATGGGCGACCTTCTTGTCGCGCGCGTAGACGAAGTTGGTGAACATCGGAACGATGGTGCCGCCGTCGTCGCGCAGCAACTGGTGCATTTCGCGGTACATCGCGGTGCGCTTCTCCTGGTCGAGCTCGGTCTTGGCCGCGCGCAGCAACTCGTTGAAACGCGGGTTCTTCCAGTGGCTCTCGTTCCAGGCCGCGTCGTCCTTGTAGGCCAGGCTGTACATGACGTCCGGTGTCGGACGCGCCCCCCACTGCACCATGCAGAAAGGCTTTTTCAGCCACACGTCGGCGTAATAGCCGTCGTTGGGTTCGCGCACCACGTTGATGTCGATGCCGGCCTTTTTGGCATGCTCCGAATAGAGTACGCACAGGTCGACCGCGCCCGAGTAGACGCTGTCGGCAACCGACAGGTTCACCGAGAGATTTTCCTTGCCGACCTTTTTCAGCAACGAACGGGCCTGGTCCGGATCGTATTCTCTCTGCGGTAAATCCGCCCAGTAGGGCATGTTCGG
>JAASSH010000160.1 GCA_021767985.1 Gammaproteobacteria bacterium
ACTTCGCCGAGGTAGGCGAATCCAGGCGCGAAACCGATGGCGTAGACGCGATATTCCTGCTGCTGATGGATTTCGATAACCTGCTCGACGCTCCGGCTCGCGCGCTCGGCGATGGCTTCGAGGTCGGGGCCCGATTCGACGCTGTAGTAGACCGGCAGCGTGACGAGCTCGCCGGCGCTCGAGTCGACACTATCGAGGTTGTCAAGTGCGGCGCGCAATTGTTTTCTGATCGCGAAATGATCGCTGCGATCGAGGTCGAAGATGACCAGTAACGACGCGTAAGACGGTACCAGGTCGACAATGCTGTCGCCCATCGTGGCGATTATATTCGCCACCGCCGCCTGGATTCGAGCGGAAACCGCCGCGCTGGTTTGTTCGGCAAAATATACGATAAACGAATTTTGCCCGGCGATTTCAATCTTCATCGGACCGTCAGGAGTGGATTATCTTGCGAATTTCTTTAATCGCCGCGACGCCTTCGTCGTTATCACCGTGCACGCACAGCGTATCGGGTTTCAACTCGAGGGTATGGCCGCTGACCGTAGTGACCGTGCCTGCATGGCATATCTGTTCGACCTGGGCCAGCATCTTGTCGCGGCTGTGCACCGCGCCGGGCCTGGAGCGGGACAGCAGCTTGCCGTCGTCGTCGTAACAGCGATCGGCGAAGGCCTCGAACCAGAGCTCGATACCGTGGGAAGCGGCCTCGCTGCGATGCAGTTCGGCCTCGGGCGTGGCCTGCAGCATCAACCGCACCGGTTTATGAAAATCGGCAATCGCCTTGAGGATCGGCGCCCGCACCGATTCACGCGCCATCATGTCGTTATACAGCGCACCGTGGGGTTTGACATAGGCGAGCTCCATACCCTGGATCTTGGCCATGCCTTCGAGCGCGGCAATCTGGTAGTGCATGAAAGCCGATATTTCCTCGGGCGAGCAGTGCATCGGACGGCGGCCGAAACCGACCAGATCGGGATAGGCCGGATGGGCGCCGACCATGACGTTGTTCTGCTTCGCCATCGCCAGGGTGCGCTCCATCACCAGCGGGTCACCGCCATGAAAGCCGCAGGCGATGTTGGCCTGGTCGATATGAGGCATGACTTCGTCGTCGCGTCCCATTTTCCAGGAACCGTAGCTCTCGCCGAGATCGCAATTGAGCATTAACATCGTTGCCTCCGCCTACATGACTGCAAGGTGACTATTGGGCTGATCCGTTACCAGCATACAGCCCGGGGAATGGGTGATGCAAAATGGCGGCCTGGCCTGTTCGACCGCAACCTGTGGCGTTACGCCGCAGGCCCAGAAGAGTGGCACTTCGTCGTCGCGAATGGTGACGGCGTCACCGAATTCGGGCCGGGTTATATCTCGCACGCCGATCCTGGCGGGATCGCCGAAATGAACCGGCGCGCCGTGCACCGCGGGAAAGCGGGTGCAGATCTGGATCGCGCGAATCGCGTCCGACGGAATCATCGGGCGCATACTGACCACCATCTTGCTGGCGAAGCGGCCTGCCGGGTTGCAATCGATATCGGTGCGATACATCGGCACGTTGACACCCTCGGTGACGTTGCGAATTTCCAGACCGTCGTCGATCAGTGCTTCTTCGAAGGAAAAAGAGCAGCCGAGCACGAACGACACCAGGTCGTCGCGCCAGAGATCGCCGATATCATGCACCTCGTCGACCAGATCACCGTTTTCGAACACCCGGTAGCTGGGCACATCGGTACGCAGGTCAAGATCTGCGCCGAGCTTTGGAATGCGATAATCACCCGGGCTCGTGGACATACCGATCAGCGGGCATGGCTTGGGATTGGATTGGCAAAATTGCAGAAATTCACCGGCGTAATCGGCTGGCAAAATGCAAAGATTGCCCTGCACGAAACCACGCGAATACCCGGAGGTATTGCTGGTGAATTCTCCGCTGCGAATCCTGTGCCGTAGTTCGAGAGGTGAAATATCCTGATTCATGTTAGGCAAAAGAAGTAAGGTTAAACCCGGGTTTTACAACTCTTTCGCGCGTTCGCGCAATACATTTTTCTGAATCTTGCCGGTTGCGGTCTTGGGCAGTTCACCGAAAACGACTTTCTTGGGGCGTTTGAAACGTGCCATGTTACCCGCGCAAAAATCGATGAGTTCCTGTTCGCTGGCCTCGGCCTGCGCCTTGAGTTCGACAAAAGCGCAGGGCACCTCGCCCCATTTTTCATCGGCCAGTGCCACTACCGCGGCTTCACCGACGGCGGGGTGCTTGTACAGCACGCCCTCGACCTCGACCGACGAAATGTTCTCCCCGCCGGAAATAATCACGTCCTTGGCGCGATCCCGCACCTGGATATAACCGTCCGGATACACCACTGCAATATCGCCGCTGAAAAACCAGCCGTCCTTGAAAACCTCGGCGGTCGCTTTCGGATCCTTGAGGTAACCCTTCATGACGGTATTGCCGCTAATCACGATCTCGCCCATGGTTTCGGCATCCCAGGGTACCGACTCGCCGGATTGTGGATCGATGACGTCTACCGCCTCGGTCATCGCAAACCGTACGCCCTGGCGCGCTTTCAGTTCCGCCTGTCTTTCGATCGACTGCTGGTACCAGTCGTCCTGTGGCGCCGAGTGCAGGATATGGCCGTAAGTCTCGGTCAACCCGTAAACGTGCATGACCTCGAAATTGAACTGTGCCATGCTTTCGAGCACCTTGGCCGGGGGTGGCGCACCGGCGGTCATGGCGTAAATCTTGTGGTCGAATTTTTTCTGGTCTTCGGCCGGTGCGTTGGCCAGCATGTTCAACACGATCGGCGCACCACCGAAATGAGTGATTTCGTGCTCCGCGGCTAATTCGAAGAACAGTTTCGGGATGAATGCACGGATGCAGACCACGGTTGCCGCCAGCGCGGTCATGGTCCAGGCATGGCCCCAGCCGTTGCAGTGAAACATCGGTACCGTGTAGAGGTAGCGCGGATGCGGCGGCAGGGCCCAGGAAATAACCGTGCCCATGGTCATCAGGTAAGAGCCGCGATGATGATAAACCACGCCCTTGGGGAGACCGGTGGTACCCGAGGTATAGTTCAACGTCAGCGCCTGCCACTCGTCCTCGGGCGGGCGCCACTGGTAGGTATCGTCGCCGCGATCCACCAGGTCCTCGTAGAAACTGAACTCGATATTGTCGGGTAACGCAGGCTTTTCACTCGCGTCTGCGTCGTCAATGATGACGATTTCGGGGCGCTGCTCGCAATGCTGCAGGGCCTGCTCCAGCACCGGCCACAGCTGGCGGTCGCAGATAAACAGGCGGGACTCGCCGTGGTCGATGATGTAGCCCACGGTGGCCGCGTCGAGACGGGTGTTTATCGTGTTCAGCACCGCGCCGGCCATCGGGATCGAAAAATGGCTCTCGAACATTTCCGGCGTATTGAATGCGAATACCGATACCGTATCGTTTTTCCCGATGCCGCGCGCCGCCAGGCTGGAAGCGATACGCAGGCAACGGTTGCGGGTTTGCGCCCAGGTATAGCGGCGCTGGTTATAAACAAGCGATTCGCGCTGCGGATAAATATCGGCGGTTCGATGCAGAAAGGACAGCGGCGTCAGCGGCACGAAATTCGCGGCGTTGGCTTCCAGTTGATCGTATTCAATAGTCATGTTTACACCCGTGTCAGTTTCGTACCGGTGACCCGGCATCGAGCATGCTGTTAATGCGCTCGCGCGTTGCGTCGGTCGCAACCAGGCTCAGGAACGAGCGTCGCTCGGCATCGTAAAAATCCTGTTCGCTCCAGACCGTTCCCGGGTCGACATCGCCACCGGTGACGATGCGGGCCATTTCGGTGCCGACGTTGACGTCGTGCGGCATGAACATACCCTTGTCACGCGAGCTTTCCAGCCATTTGACCATTTCTTCGAACACCGGTCTACCGGGCAGCGTCAGGGCAGGGCGTTCGAAAGCGACCTGGCCGGCGGGATCGTCGATGGCCTTGATCGCCTCGCCGAGGATGCGGTCGCGGTTGATGACGAAACGGTCGTTGGGGCGCAGCATGGCCTGCTTCTTGGCGATGATCGGCGAAGTCGCGGTCTTGCCGTAACCGAGATTCATGAAAGCCTTCCAGCAGGCCTCGGTTATATCGTCGCCGCACTGGAGTAACTCGATCCAGCGATAGAGGGTCTCCTTGCAGCCACCGCCGCCGGGTACGACGCCGACCAGCGACTCGACCAGCCCGGTAACCGAGTTGGCGTGACAGATGACCTGCCTGGCGTGCAGCACGACTTCGAAACCACCACCGATCGACATGCCAACCGGCGCCGCTACTACCGGGAACGGCGCGGTTTCCATGCGGTGCACCGTGTCCTGGAAGTCTTTCAGGAATCGATCCAGGCCGTCCATGTCGTCGCGGCGGAAGAATTCGCGCACTGCCTGCAGGTTGACACCACAGGAAAAGTGCTGCGCGTCGTTATGCACGATAAGGCCGCGCATGCCATCCGGCTCGACGTGACTCAACGCGTCATCGAGTATTTGCATCGAGTCCGCGTCGAGCGCGTTCGCCTTACTGTGGAACTCGACCAGCGCGATACCGTCGAGGTCGTACCAGCTGGCCACGGCGCAGCGGTTGCGTGGCTGCATCGTTTGCCGTTTTTCGCTGAATCGAATCACGCCCTCGGAGCGCTCTATGGTTTTCCAGGAATCCCCAAAGTGGCGCGCCTGAAGTTTGCCGTCGCTGACCCGGTAGAAACTCGAGCCGGCGGCCTCGGCGAGGAAAGCAGGTACCGGCATGTTGTCCGCTTCGAGACGGCTGGTGAAGTCATCGACACCGATTTCGTCGATCAGTTCGAACGGGCCTTTGATCCAGTTGTAACCGAGTTTCATCGCATCGTCGATACCGACCGGATCTTCCCCGACCTCGGGGATCAGGGAAGCCGCGTAGCTCAGGGTACGCGACAGGATACGCCAGGCATACTGACCGTGCAGGCTGTCATCCTGTAGCAGCCTGTTGACACCCTCGCGCTCGGCCAGTTCGGCCAGCGGCAGGTTGAGCCGCGGCGCATCCTGGTACCGGGCGGTTTCCAGGTTCAGCACTTCGCGTCCCGATGCGGTATCCCGATAAAAACCCTGGCCCTGCTTGTTGCCGGTTTGCCCGTCGGCGATCATCTGCGTCATTAACGGGATTTTCGCCGCCTCGGCATGAAACGCGTCGCTCTCGGGCAGGATGTTGACCAGGCTTTGCACCACGTCCGACATCAGGTCGATGCCGATCAGGTCGTACAGGCCGAACACGCCGGTCTTGGGTATGCCCATCGGGCGACCGAAGATCGCGTCGGCTTCGAGCGGCGTCAACCCGAGGTCGAAGGCGGCGTGCAGCGCGCACTGGATCGCGAACACCCCGACGCGGTTGCCGAGAAAGCCGGGGGTGTCGAGGCAGGGCACGACGCCCTTGCCAAGTTGTTGTTCGCAGAAATCGCCCAGCAATTCGATGATCGCTGGATCGGTATCTTCACCGCGCACCAGTTCGAGCAGGCGCATGAAGCGCACCGGGTTGAAAAAATGGGTAATCGCGAAACGGCGTCGAAAGGATTGCGGCATATTCTCGACCAGTAGCCGGATCGGGATGGTCGAGGTATTCGACGTGATGATTGCGTCAGGCTTGCAGACCGCGTCGAGACGCTGGTAAAGATCCTGCTTGATGTCCAGTCGCTCGACCACGGCCTCGGCAATCCAGTCGCAATCGGCCAGCTGCTCGAAATCGTCGCGCGTGTTGCCGAGGTGAATCAGGCCTTCGGCCTGCTTGCTGATCAGTCCCGGTTGATTCGGGTCCTGCAGGCGCTCCAAGCCGCGTTCCGCCAGCGCATTGGGATTGTCCTCGGAAGGCAGGTCCAGCAGCCAGACTTCGATACCCGCGTTGGCAACCTGGCCGGCAATGCCCGAACCCATGGTGCCGGCGCCGATTACGGCAACTTTACTGATGCTCATGCTAT
>JAASSH010000161.1 GCA_021767985.1 Gammaproteobacteria bacterium
GGCTGGTCGGCAGTGGATTGTCGCCGCTGTCCAGGCTGGCGCGACAGGTAAGCGACATCGACGAATCAAGCCTCGATGCCCGCCTGACGCATGAAGGCAAGCAAAGTATCGAGATCGCGCCGATCGAAGACCAGTTGAACCATTTACTCGAGCGCCTGCAATCCGCGTTCGAACGCGAAAAGCGTTTTTCCTCAAATGTCGCGCACGAGCTGCGCACCCCGCTATCCGAGCTGAAAACCCTGGCCGAGGTTGCCGCAATGGTACCCGACGATCCCGGGCAGCTTGCCCAGTTTTTCCAGGACGTCGGTGAAATCTCCGGGCAAATGGAAAAAATCGTCATCACGCTGCTCGAACTCGCGCGTTCGGAGGCCGGCCTGCTGCGCAGCGATCCGGAAGAAATCGAGCTGTCCGTCTACTGCGACGAAGTCTGGCAGCATGCGATCAACGGTCAGGGCTCTGGAAAATCGCTGGCGAAAAACATCCCCGAGGGCCTGGTGATAAGTACGGATCGCGAGAAGCTCGGGATGATACTCAGCAACCTGTTTATCAACGCGGTTAGTTACAGCCCGGACAACGCCGAAATTCAGATTGCCGCCGAAGTTCGTAACGATAATGTCGTGCTAGAAGTGAAAAACGCGTCGATCGACCTGAAACCCGAAGATATCGTGCACATGAAGGATCGCTTCTGGCGCAAACAACAGGCGCGTGATGACAGCGGCCATTCAGGCCTCGGCCTGACGCTGGTCGATGCGCTCGCCAGGGTCATGAAGCTGGACGTCGACCTGCAACTCGATAATCAGCGGAACTTCATGGTCACTATTTCGGGGATACAGCCATCGCTGCACTAGCGCTGCCAGCAGATCAAAACTCGTAGACAAATTCAATTTTAGTGAAAGTGCCGATTTCGTCCGAGAAGCCCTCGTAAGCGCTACCCGGATCGAATTCGGCCGCGGTCAGGATAATTTCAAGCCCGCCACGGGCCTCGATGGTAACCACCAGGTCGGTTTCCCGTCCCAGGTCGCGACTGTTGCCGGAGGGATCGATTTCAATGCTCACGTTACGCATTTCGTCGGCCAGTTCGTCTTGCTCGTACTCGTAACGCAACAACGCAATCTCAACGTCCTCGCTGACTTCCCATTCGACCCCGATCAAATCGACGACCAGATTCGATAGTTCGGGCTGGTAAAACTCGCCGAAGGATTCGGATTCGCCCTGCAGTCCCGATTGCCGGAACGAATCGTCCCGATTGTTATCGGGATTGCTGTCGCCCGAGCCCGTCGCTCTGCCCAGAATAAAGCTCCAGTCATCCAGCGCGAGCGGCGTCCAGCTGATCAAATAGCTTTGCGCGCTTCCTTCTACCCTGTTCTGTTCTCGTTCGACGACCTCTGACGACCCGGCAACCGGGTCATCGAATTCATACACCGTTTCGTCGCCGCTGACTTCGGCGACATGCAGCTCGATCTCGAATTCGCCTACCGACTCGACTTCGAACTCGCCGAGGTAGCTGACGCCGGTCCATTCGAGGTCGGCATCTTCCTCGTCGATTTTATCGTAATCCTCGAACTCGCCAACATTATACGATTGCGAATTATCGGTTTGGTCGAGGTAATAAAAAATCAGCGAATGACCTGGATTGAATTCCCATGCCAGACTCAACATGATACGCCTGACGTCTTCGAATTCCGGATCGATAAAATCGACCCCGGTCGATTCCCTGGCCTGCTCCTCGGCCAATACCAGCATCGCCTCGAGATCACCGTAGGTCGAATCAAGACTAACCGCATCCAGTTCCTCGTCCCACCATAGCCACCACTCGCTGGCACTGATGAACTCCATACGCCCGATATGCAACTCGGACTTGATGGATTCGCCAAAGAAATATCCGAATCCCATTTGTTTGCGCTCAAGGCCGGATACATCTTCCTCCACCCCCGAATTTTCCACGGTTTCGGTTTCGTCGATCAGGATACCGGTAAAGAAAAGGTAGGAATTTTCAGTTAGCTGATACTCGAGGCTGAACTCGAACTCATAGTCTTCTTCCACCAGCCGATCTTCAGCCGAATCGCTGCCCAGGCTGAGGCCCTCGAGCGCCGAACGCTCCAGGTCGATTTGAAAAGAGTAATCCAGGGGACCACCGCTTTCTGCGGCAACCGGGGACAGGTAAAACAAACCAGAGGCAAGGAGTACAACAAACAGCTTTCGCATGGATCGATCCTCAGTAATTCTTCAGACAGGCGGAATACAATATTCCCTGAAGCTTGAGACCTGCGAGAACAAGTTTTTAGCTTCGCTTGCTCCAGACCCTCTATACGACTGTTTTTAAAGGAGATTTCGCGAGAACTTCAACAGAGAATAGCAAAGCGCGACGGCATTGCAAACGAAAAACGGATCTAGTTCCACCCGCCAGAGCCCGCTGGCAGGGTAACGGGCAGAATTTGTTTTTATTGCGGATTTCGGGTGCTAATCGTCGATATGAACCTTGATTATCTCGCCTTCGAGACTGATGATCGCTTCCAGGTTCTCGCCACCGTGCTTGAAGTCGACTTCGTAAATTTTTTCACCCTTGTAGGTTTCCTTTTCGATCTCGGTAATTCTGGCGCCCGGATAAGCCCCCTCGATAATCGCCCTGACCTCACTCTTGCTCAGCGCAAAAACAGTTCCCGGGTGTAACAAAAATCCAATCAGTATCCATGGGCTTGCTTTCATTATTGTCAACCGTGGCAGGTAAATTCCTGGAGCAACATGTTACAACAACCACGAATGAAAACCACGGGGTCTCCGAAGGCAAATCTTCAGCTAAATTTCAGCCTGGCGTCAGCTTAATTTCAGATCTCCCGCTTAGGATCTTGCGGTACAGGATGACCTGTAACAACTGCACAAACGCAGAGGAGAAACTGAAATGAAATTTAAGCAACTACCGATCATCGCGGCTATGAGTGCGCTAATAGCCGCGCCTACGTTTGCATTTGCCGAAGAGGAGCTCGAAGAAGCAGAGCTGTTTTTTGAATTAAACGACACTGATGGCGACCTTGGAATCCACGGATTTGCCGACGGTGACGCCTGGAAAGAGCTCGAAATCGAAGCTCCCAACGATCGTGAACTAATGGAAATTGACGTCAGAAGCAGACTGAAACGTCAGGGCGTAACAGAGCTGTTTTTCGAAAGTGCGGAACCCTGCTTTCCCACAGCAGAAGACTGCGACCCCGATGAGGCGCTCGATCCCGCAAAGTTTTTCAAACGTTTCCCCGAGGGCATATATGAAATCGAAGTAGAAACACTGGATAACGAAGAACTGGAAAACGAGGTCTACCTTTCGCATATCATTCCGGCCGCACCCGAGGTGGCAAGCGTCGGCGGCACCAGTATTCCCCCAGAAGAAGGTGAGTGTTGGGGCGAAGTAACGGGCGCGGTTGATGTACCCGTTGCCTGGTATCCGGTGACGATGTCGCACGCCGAAAAGCACGCTACCGACGATAAAATACCTCTGGGTAAGTTAGGTGATGTAGACGTTATTTACTACGAATTTGTCGCCGAAATAGACGGCACGGAGCTTAAATCGTCTACTATCGTTTCGCCCGCAACCACTGAGTGGACGATCCCCGGGGAATTCATCGCTCTGGCGGAAGATGTCATGGTAGAGGATGACGAAGGAAATCTCGAACCGGTCGACGAAATCAAGTTCGAAATTCTGGTCAGGGTCGACAACGGGGATGACAATCCGGGCAACAAGAGCGCGGTCGAAAGTTGTTTCGAAACCGATATCAATGATTAAGACCAACGTCTTGTTGAGATCCTCTCCCGCAAGGGAGAGGATGTCTTCCCGGTTTGAGGTCAAGGTTATGGGCACAATCAAGATCGCGGCGATCATGTTTATCACTATAGCCGCAAGCCTGATAGTTCTGCCGACGTCAGAGCCCGATAAAGCTGATTTAACGGATAGCCCTTTACCTCCCAAGATAAATAACAAGTCCGAAATGCCGGAGCCGGTGAAATCCGAGCTAAACGCAACCGTCCAATCCCAGGTAAATCGGCCCGCTGCAAAGGACATTCCCGTAATACCGAATGACGGTGCTGATCAGGTTCAACTGGCTAACTGGCCGTTGATACTATATCCGGAACTGGCCCAGATCGCGGCACTGGAAAATTTACCGGTTGATGCTGCAGTTGTAGAGCTGCTACAGATGTTATCGAACACGGACGCGGTGGTGCGATTGGCGGCCCTCGAATCGCTATCTGAAATGAACCACCACTCCTTGCTGCCAACATTCAGCTCGGCACTCGACGATTCCGAGCCACAAGTTAGAATTGTTGCGCTGCAGGCATTGGGCTCGCTCGACGACCCCATGGCGTTTAGCAGTATCGAGCCCTACCTCTTCGATCATGAGACCGACGTCAGGCTAGCCGCGATCGAAGCCCTGGCTGACCTCGAATACGAACAGGCGGCACACGCACTGGCCGGCTTATTATCGGACCAGGACGCTAAAATCAGGCAGCAGGCTGTAAACGCGCTGGGGGAGATTGGCGGCGAACAGGCGATTGCGTATCTACGGCAGGCGCGTTTCGATCCGGATGCGAACATTCGCGCCAATGCGGTCGATACTCTCGACGAACTCGGCGGAACCACCTGGTAACGAGTTGCGCTAATATTCTTGCCGGCCAACCGGCGTCGTTCATTTCCTGCTATTATGGCGCGAATCAAACATTCGAACACAGGATAACGATTATCGTTGGTGGCACCCGAATCCTGCGACAGGCGCGGGATCGATCGATGCCAACCATGCACCAGAACCGAAAACATTTAAGAAGTACCCGAATTGCGACAACAAGATGAACCGATGCTCATGCGCTGAGTGGAAGTTCAAAATGCCAGGGCATGGAGGTAACAGGAATGATTTTCAGGAGTCCCCATCCGGACATCGAAATCCCGGATAATATTTCACTGCCCGATTTTATTTTTCACGGTGTCGACTCGTATGCCGATAAACCCGCGCTGGTTGACGGTCCTTCGGGACGCAGCCTGACCTATGGCGAACTTTACCAGGGCATTCGCAGCCTCGCGCGCGGTTTGAGTCAGAAGGGTTTTGCCAAGGGCGACGTGTTCGCGATCTATTGCCCGAATCTGCCCGAGTACGCGGTCGTTTTTTATGCCGTAGCCATGCTCGGCGGTATCAATACCACGGTCAACCCGCTGTACACGGCAGATGAACTGGCACGGCAACTGAACGACGCGAATGCGAAGTACCTGCTAACCATCCCGCTGTTTGTCGATAACGCGCTGGCAGCAGCGGCGAGTTCGAACGTCGAAGAAGTATTTGTCATCGGCGAAGCCGCAGGAGCCAGTCCCTGGACCTCGCTGTCGATGGACGATGGCGATTTACCGCCGGTAGAAATCAATCCGCTCGAAGATATCGTCGTGCTGCCGTACTCGAGCGGAACCACCGGTATGCCCAAGGGCGTCATGTTGACCCATTACAACCTGATCGCCAATGTTAGCCAGTTCAGGGACCTGGCAGAGGTTTCCGAGCAGGACAGGCTGATCGCGATACTGCCTTTTTTCCACATCTTCGGCATGGTGGCGATCATGGCTTACGGTCTGCTGCAAAGATCGACGATTGTTTCCATGCCGCGCTTCGAGCTGGAACAGTTTCTGCAACTGATGCAGGACCATGAAATTACCCGGAGCTTCCTGGTGCCGCCAGTAGTGCTCGCACTGGCAAAGAATCCACTGGTCGACGACTATGATCTGTCAGCATTGAAATCAATCGTCTGCGGCGCCGCGCCCTTGAGCAAGGAGCTTACGCTGGCCTGCAGCGCGCGGCTAGGCTGCGTCGTGGCCCAGGGCTACGGCATGACCGAGATGAGTCCGGCGACTAACCTCGACGACATGAAACAGGCAAATATCAGGCCTGGCAGCATCGGTCGAATCATGCCCAACACCGAGGCGA
>JAASSH010000582.1 GCA_021767985.1 Gammaproteobacteria bacterium
CCCTGAGTTTTTTTTCTGCAGATCCGTGCGTTACACGCCGGTGCTCTTGAGCAGCATCATTCCGCAAAATATTTTATTTTTTATTTCAGACGCTTACGAGGCAATATGGCGTCCCCAAGGGGAGGCCACCTTATCCCCCAGTTGCACGCGACATCTCCCGTAAAATACTTACGATAAATATTAATAAGATAGAGTTACCACCGCTAATGTATTGTGTCCGAATTGTTACCCGCCCGATAAACAGACGACATCATCCTTTCTCATTTCCCCGGCCCGAAAAGATCAAATTCTGGACCGACTGATTCATGCCGATTACACCTTTACAGACTTTTTCAGATCCAGCTTACCGCGTAGATCGAGAATCGGAACCTGGGGGTACCCGAACAGATCACCCTGACGGCGGGAGCGGTGCTATTATGGGTTCCGACATATGATGTGTCGGTGTGGTCGCTGATGAAACGCTACATGCGACGCGAATCATCAACGCCTAGATGGAGCCAGCGCTGTTAAAGTTTCCGATTCTTCCCTGCACGCCCCTCTGGCCAAGCTTCGCGACGCCGTAACACGCCCATGATCGAATCACTTCTGCTTACCGCTGCACACGTACGCACTTTTGAACAGCAGCGACCCCTGACCAATGCCAGCGGGTTTTTCTTCCAGCGCGAAGAGCGGCTTTTTCTGGTAACCAGCCGGCATGTGATGATTGACGAACCGAGCCACCACTTTCCGGATCGCATCGAGATCGAGTTGCACGTCGACCCGGACAACCTGGGCAAGTCCACCGGATTCTCGATTCCGCTTTACCGGGACGGCAAGAGTATCTGGCGCCAGGGCCTCGATACCTCCGGTGAAATTGACGTCGCGACGATCGAGATCGATCGCGCGGCACTACCCGATAGAACCATCTACCGTGCCTTCACACCGAATCACCTCCCCGGCCAGTCCGATCAGATCGAGGTCGGCACCTCGCTGCTGGTGGTGGGCTTCCCGCTTGGCTTCCACGACACACTGCACCACATGCCCGTGGTGCGCCACGCAGTGATCGCGTCTTCGTTCGGCCTGCGCTTCAAGGGCGAAGGCTACTTCCTCACCGACGCCCGTACCCACCGGGGCACCAGCGGGGCGCCCGTCGTGATGCGCCTGTCCGACCCGGATCCGGCGCAGGACGACCTGCCGTGGATGCTGCTCGGGGTTCACTCGGCACGGCTCGAGGTCGGCAAACCCGACCTGAAACTCGACGAAGCCCTGGGGCTGAACTGCGCCTGGTATGCGGACATCCTGCTAACACTCACCGAGTGCTGATGCGAAATATTGCGCGGTAGCGACTCTCAATGCGGAGGACCAGCCAGCAACTCCACCCGAACATCCATACTACTGAAAACAGCCGGCGGCCCAAACTGATGATATACGGCGACATCGGCGGCATCGCGCCGGTAGGCCACTGCGAGTCGATCGGATATTCCGGATCCTCCGACGTCAACTCTACCTGTACCAGGTGTTCCAGGTCCAGCCAGTCCTGATCCTCGTCAGGTAAAGTCCCTTGAATGGCCTGCTAAATTATCCGCTTACGCATATGCCACCGCCTGTCGCTGCGATCCCACCGGACACAGGCAAAAAGCCAGCCCCCGGGCTGTTGTGTTTAAAACTCCGCTGCTGGCAGAAAGGATACAAGAAACGCATGAATTCTCCATAGCGGGCCTCGAATTGGCGCTTCGGTGGTCTGGAGCGTCAGGCCGACGATACAACGCTTGCGGTTTATTCTAAGTTCGTGTGGACGAAATATTAGCCGCTGGCTGAACGTCACTTGGCTCCTGATCCTCTAGTGTGGTTTCACGTTCCAAGACCTCTTCGACGTCTTTGGCCGTGACCCGCACCGATGTGCTATTGTTAACAGCGACTACTCTTCTCTATTTGCTTCCATAGGAATCCAGACCGGTAAGTTCCGAACTTCGGCAACATCACTACCAGATCGGAAATAATTGGAAATATAAGCGCCGTCTTACTGCCGATCTTTCCTGACTGGCAGTATTTTCCTGTCCCTGATAAGGAAGCCTCATGACTGAGAAAACATTCAGATCCACCAGGCAAGTGTTGATGGTTCTATCGGCTGTACTGTCCGAGACATTGGTAGTCTGGCTTGAAATGTCTGCAAGGACGAACGCGCCATGAACCGACTGCGATACACAACTTCCGTATCCCTGGTGCCGCCGACGTTTGCGTTTTGTCTGGCTGGGGTCTCTGACCTCCTGCTTGCCCAGGACCGCGCTATCGATATACCGGAAAATGCGCATCTCGATTATTCCGGACGTGACTGGGAGTGTGCTCCACCTTACAGAAGGCGACAGAACAACTGTGCACTGCCCTATATGATCCATGCCACGGGCGATATACGCAGATTAAAGCGTATGCTCGAGCCTCTTTATCGCTGAAATTTATATGATTTCTCGAATCCCAAGGACAAATTTACTATGACGACAAAGATGATGGTGCAGAATCTGTCCTCGCGCACGACCGAAGAAAGTTTGAGTCGGCTATTCTCGGACTATGGTGCTGTCAGATC
>JAASSH010000162.1 GCA_021767985.1 Gammaproteobacteria bacterium
GCGCGTCTTCGCAGATCGACGTCATGATCGGCGCCGCCATCAGGCCGAGGATAATGCCGGCGTTGAGGATATTGAGCCCGACCGGCACGTCGAACACGTCGATGATCAGCGGGTTCATGATCACCAGGCCGATAAAACCCCAGACCACCGACGGAATCGCGGCGAGCAGCTCGATCAGAACCTTGAGCGTTTCGCGGGTCTTGCCGGTGGCGAACTCGGCGACGTAGATCGCCGAGCCGAGGGAGAACGGAATCGCGATCAGCATCGCCAGTCCGGTGACGCTGGCGGTGCCCGCCATCAGGGCAAGGATACCGTAGGTGGGCTCGTCCTCGTCGGTCGGCTCCCACCACTGCGACAGGAAGAATTCGCGGAAACTGAAATCGTCGAGCAGAAAGCCGAAACCCTCGATGGTGACGAAGACGAAAATCCCGATAATCAGGACAATCGCGGAGATCCCGCTCAAAAAGACGAAATACTGGACGAATTTATCGACATACCAGTCAAAGTTGCGCTGGTTGATGTCGGGCATGTTGCCTGACTGCTGCCGGGTCAGCTCGGTCATGTCACTCCGCCTCTTCGCCGCGCAACAGTTCCATCAATTCCCTGATCTGCAATGCCAGGGTTTTGTACAGCGCCTCCCAGGCTTCCTGGTTCTCTCCCTCGGGTACCTCGAGTTTCATCCAGTTCAGCGCCGAGGTGCGAAACGGGATCTTGTCGACAGCTTTCATGACTTTCTGGTTGAGCCCGACGACAACGTGGTAATCGGCCAGCGATTCGCGACTGGTGTCGGCCTCCCGTGGAGCCGTATCGGCGAGGCTGAATCCCCGACCCTGCATGAATGCGACCATACTGGAATCGAGGCTGGTTGCCGGATTTACCCCAGCGGTGGTGAACTGGCCGCGGTCGTGGAAAGCCTTGTCGGCGATCGATGCGGCCATCGGTCCCAGGGTGCTGTTGTCTTCGTCGAGGAATAGAATCCGGTAAACCTTCGGTTTCTTGGTTTCGCCGGTTTCGATGAATACGGCTTCTTCCGCGAGGTTCTTGGCCTGGTCGGCCACGCGCTTGAGCTGGCTGAAAATTATCAGGTAAATCATCGTGTTACGCCCACAGCCGCCCTCGGTATCGCCGCTGTCGAGCAGGTCGGCATAAATGCCGTCCATCTCGTGCTCGACCTGGTTCGCCATGGTAATCGCGTGGCGCGCTCGTTCGGCATTGGACGAATTGAACGAGCTGATCGCCTCGCTCAATACGGCTATCGCCTCGGCGCTGATCTTTTTCAGTTCCGCCGACATGTAACCATCGGGCACGTCGCCGAGTTGTACTGCCTCGCGCGCAATCGTGACCGCGTAGTCGCCGATGCGTTCGAGAATGATATTGGCGCGAATCACCGACGAGATCAGGCGCAAGTGCCCGGCGCTCGGTAAATGCACAGCGATAAAGGCATGACACAGGCGGTCGATCTGGCGCATGTGCCGGTTGATCGGCAGGTCGGACAGGATGGTCTTGAAGGCCAGCTTGTCGCTATTTTTTTCCAGCGCCTGGAATGCGTCACCGAGAGACTGTTCGACATTAGCGCCCATTTTCGCGATATGGTCGCGGATTTCGTTCAGATCGTGTTCCAGGCGTTCTTCGAGATGAGACATGGTTGTTCCCGTTGATTGGTTAAACCGGGAGAGCAAAACTCTCCCGGTTCTAATCTAGCCCAAGGTTTGACTCAGCTGTCTGATGGGCAATTGACGTCGCGCATCGGGGCGTAGCCTTTGTCTTTCAAAATGCATTGGCCCGTATCGGATTTGATCCAGTCCATGTATGCCTTGATATCACCCTCGGGTTCACCGTTGGTGTACATGAACAGCGGGCGGGCGATCGGGTAACTGCGGTCGCTCGCGGTCTTGACGCTCGGGCTGACGCAGCTTTCGCCGTCTTTTTGCGAGACGCAGGCCACTTTCAAGTGATCGGTGGCATAGGCCAGGCCGCTGTAGCCAATCGAGCAGGGCGTTTTTTCGACCAGGTCGACCACATCCTTGGAGCCGTGCATGTCGAGCGTGCCCTGGCGGAAGCTGCCCTTGGAGATGACGCCGGCCTTGGCCGCGTATTTCAGCACCGCCTTTTTAAAGTAGGCATAGGTGCCCGAATTGTTTTGCCGGCTGACGACGACAATCTTGTCGCTGCCGCAGCCCGGTACGCTGACGCCAAGATCCGACCACTTGGTGGCAGCGCCGCCGCGGCCGAAAATCTTGCCCAGCTGCACGTAGCTGATGGTATCCATCGGGTTATCCTTGTGCAGGAAAACCGCCAGCGCGTCGTAACCGACGACGTGCTCGACCGGATCCTGGCCCATTTCCTTGGCTTTCTTCAGCTCTTTTTTCTTCATGCTGCGGCTGGCGTTGGCGATATCGACGGTGCCGTTGATCATCGCCGCGATACCGGTGCCCGAACCACCGCCGGATACGGCAACGGCAACGTCGGAATTCACCGACTTGTATTCTTCGGCCCAGGCCTGGGCCACGTTGACCAGGGTATCCGAGCCCTTGTTCTGGATCAGGTCCTTCGCTGCAAGGTGCTGGCTGCCGATGATAGTAGCCGCCGCTACGAAACACATCGCTAATGGTCTGGCTTTCATGTTCTGTATCCTCTGTAAGGTTGACGTGTAGTACTTATTGTCGCTGGAGCGAAAAGCAGTTTCAGGGATTAGCCGGAACATCCGCCCCGTTGGGTCACGCCATTTAATTCGATTAATATTACGTTTGTGTTACAGAAAACCCGATTGTCATTAAATTTGACATCCAGGTTAAGAAAGTTGATTCAGATCCATTCAGGCCGAATGATTGCTCTTGTTTGGCCGACTGGTGGGCGCAGGCAGTGCCGGGTTGGCGGGATCGATGCTTTTGTAATGCCTAGTAGTCAGCCAGTCTGATAACCCTGGCGGTCTGCTTTTGCTCGTGTAAACAGCGATATCTGGGGAAGATTACGCTGAAGCGGCTGCCCTTACCGGGTTCGCTTTCAATCTGAAATGTCGCCCCGTGCTTGGTTGCAGAATGCTTTACGATCGCGAGACCAAGCCCTGAACCGGTGGTTTCGGCCCTGCTTTTTGCGCCACGATAATGGCGCCTGGTGAGTTTAGGGATGTCTGCCGGTTCGACGCCGGGTCCCTGATCCTCGACGCTGAACACGTACTCACCACGGAAGCTTTCCTCCCACTTGACCCGGATGGGTGTGCCAGGGGTGCTGTATTTAAGTGCATTTTCTACCAGGTTGATACAGATTCCCTCGAGTTCGATTTTGACACCAAGCAAGAACAGGTTTTCTGGATGTTCCAGGTTTACGCGGCCCTGGTCCGCGTGCTTTTCGAGCGCAGCCATCACGTTGACCATCAGCTCGGTAATTGAAACCCGGTCTCCTTCATCCGGCGCCAGGCGGTAACCTTCGACCTGCGAGAGCAGCAACATTTCCTGGATCAGGTCTGTCATGCGCTCGGTCTGGCGTTGCGCAGTCTGCAGCGAACGCCTGCCGGTATCGCTGAGTCGGTCTTCGGCATCTAGCATTTCAAGATGCCCCGAGATAACGGTCAACGGAGACTTCAGCTCGTGCGAGGCGTTGGCGACGAAGCTTTGCATACTCTCCCGCAATTGTTTCTGGTCGCTTATGTTTCTTGCGATCAACAGCGATTGGTTTCCCCCAAGCGATACCAGTTTGACCTGAATACTGATGCTATCGTCGACCGGTGACCGGATTTCGATATATTCCCTGTCACCGGGATTATGCAGGTAAGTCAGCAAGGCTGAATCGCGTATCAGATTGTTAATCTTGTAGCCCAGGTCCTGTGGTGAGCGCAGGCCGAGCAGGTACTTCGCCGGTTCGTTACACCACTCGATCTGAAATTCGCTATTGAGTAGCACGGTGGCGTCGGGGAGTGCCGAAATATTCTGATTCAACAGTCGCAGGATGCGCTTGGTCTTTCGCTTGCGCTGGTTATAAATTTTCTTTTGCTGGTAAAGTTGGCGGATGATGATGCCGACAAAACCCCTGTCTTCGTAAACCTGGCTGGTTTTGGTGCCTTTCCTGATCCATTGTTCCAGCTTCAGCAGGCGGTGATATAACCAGGCGATATAACATCCCAGTGTGATCAGACTGGCCAGGAACCACTCGCCGCTTAATACTCCTATCAGGACCAGCGTGCAGGAAGCGATGGCAATTGCCCAGGCTTCAGTTGACCAGATGTTTTGCATAGAGCGATTATGCCCTGATTAACCGTTTTTTGGGGAAATTTGGTAACCGGTCCCGCGAACAGTTTTAATAATGTCGTCGGCGCCATGCGCTTTCAGCAATTTTCGCAGCCGCAAAACATGCACGTCGACGGTGCGATCACCCAGGTAAGTATTTACGCCCCAGACCGCATCCAGGATCTGCTCGCGGGTGAATACTTTTTTGGGATTCTCCATAAAAAGCTGCAAAAGCCCGAACTCGGTCTTGGTTAATTCGACGGACACTTCGCTGACATAGACCTCGTGAGTGCGCAGATTCATGCTGATTGGCCCAACCTGAACCAGGTCTAATTCCTCCTGGTAGGCTGCCGGACGGCGCAGCAGAGCCTTGACGCGCGCATTGAGTTCACGCAGCGACATCGGCTTGCTCAGGTAGTCGTCCGCGCCGGCATCGAGGCCGGTAATCATGTCGCCTTCCTGCGATCGGGCGGTCAGCATCAGTACCGGGATTTGCTGGTATTGATCCTGGCGACGCATCCAGCGGATCAATTCGATCCCGGAACCGTCGGGTAACATCCAGTCGACCACCATGCAATCGGGACTGAGCTCGGCGAGGGATTGCTTGGCCTCCTGCACGTCGCGGCAGCCGGTGGTGTGGAAATTGTTTTGCGCCAGTGATTGGCAAACCAGCTCACGGATGTCGCGGTCGTCCTCGACTACCAGAATATTCATCTCGATCCAATTTTCGGATTGTTTAACCAACCTTATTGACGCTTTGTTACGATTTCATGACAAAACGTTGACCTGGACATCTGGTTAATTTACTCATTTTTACAGCGTTAGCTATTGCTTTCAGGTTTTTTTAAGCGTAACAGTGATTTCGCCTTTCAGGGCGAATCCGGATATCCGGGTAAACTCGACACATGGCAGACGTTTAACTCATCGTTCCCGGGCTTTATGCCCGATCGATTCTCATAACAATTTGATCTGGTGTTTTTCGATCGAGATAAGGCGTTGTTTGTACAATAGCCCGAGCGCTTTCTTGTAACTTGCCTTGCTGACGCCAAACTCCTGGTAAATATCCTCGGGCGGGCTCTTGTCGGTGAGCGTGGTAACACCCTTGTTTTGTTTCAGGTGCGCAACGATGGCATTGCAAAGTTGATCGCGCTCCAGGTGGGAAGGCAATTGCAGCATCAGGTCGATCTTGCCGTCTTTACGCACCTGCTTGATGTAACCCTCGAGGCGTTCACCGTAGTGCAGCCGTTGAAAGGTCTCGTTTTCATACAACTGTCCCAGGTGCGTACCGTCGATCACGGCCTTGAAGCCGAGGTCGCTCTTACCATAGATCAGCAGCTCCACCCGCTGGCGCGGCTTGAATCCGCTGCCGTCTTGCGACAGGTGATCTTCGAGCCTGGTCGACGCGGCGATGCGCTGCGTTGCTTCGTCGACAAACAGGTAGGCGGTGTAGGAATAGCCCTTTTGCACCGGTTTTTGCTGCTCGCTGAAAGGCAGCAGCAAGTCCTTCGGTAGCCCCCAGTCGAGGAAGGCGCCGAATTTGCTGGTGCCGACGACCTTGAGATAAGCGCATTCGCCGACCTGGGCTTTAGGGCGCTGCGTGGTTGCAATGACACGATCTTCGGAATCGTTGTAGACGAACACCTCGACGTCGTCGCCGATCTGCATCGAATCCTGCACGTACTTGCGCGGTAACAGGATCTCGCCAAACTCGCC
>JAASSH010000583.1 GCA_021767985.1 Gammaproteobacteria bacterium
GCAAGGCGCCGATCGTTACCTGCTGGGGTGAAATAGCAACGTCGACCGTCGCCTGCTGCTCGATCAGATCGACATAAGCATGACGGTTGACCAGCGACATGACCTTTCCGGCACCCAGTTGCTTGGCCAACATCGACGACAGGATATTGGCTTCATCGTCATTGGTCACGGCACAGAACACGTCCATCTGGTCGATATTCTCTTCCAGCAGCAAATCTTCGTCAGCCGAGTCGCCCAGCAATACAATGGTCTTGTTCAACTCCTCGGAAAGCAAGGCTGCGCGATCCGGGTCGCATTCCAGCAGTTTGACCTGGTAATCGTACTCGAGCGCCTCGGCCAGCCGCTTGCCGATATTGCCGCCGCCAGCAATCATGATGCGCTTGAACGGCTTGTCCAGTTTGCGCAATTCGCTCATGACCGCACGTATGTCCTTCTTTGCGGCAATGAAAAACACTTCATCGTCCGCCTCGATTACGCGGTGGCCTTCACACGACAGCCCCCTGCCGCGCCGGTAGATCGCGGCGACGCGCGCATCCACACCCGGCATGTGCTCCCGCAATGTCCGGATTTCATGCCCGACCAGCGGACCGCCGTAATAGGCCTTGACGCCGACGAGCTGGGCGCGACCGTGGGCGAAATCCAGCACCTGGAACGCACCCGGGTATTCGATCAAGCGCTGAACATACTTGGATACGATTTCTTCGGGGCTGATGATGACATCGACAGGAACGGCTTCGTGGCAGAATACGTGTTCGTGCTCGAGGTACTCGCGCGAGCGAACACGGGCGATCTTAGTCGGCGTGTGGAACAGCGAATGCGCAAACTGGCAGGCCAGCATATTGGTCTCATCGCTGTTGGTGACCGCAATCAGCATGTCCGCGTCGATGATGCCCGCGCGCCTGAGCACTTCCGGATAGGATGCCTCGCCTGCAACCGTCTGGATATCCAGCCGGCTTCGCAGATCATTCAACAGGTCGACATTGGTGTCCACCAGCGTAATATCATTGGCCTCAGATGCGAGATTCGCAGCAACCGTGGAACCGACTTGTCCTGCGCCCAGAATCAGGATTTTCATTGGTCTTGTATGTAGTGTTTACGCATCCAGTGGCGCGAAGTTTACGCCTTTCATCCGGTAATTGCAGTATCCCGGTCCTGTGTCGCCTGCTTCTGCAATCGGGCGAAAAAAAAGCCATCCCCGTCCATATCACCCGGCAGGAGCTGCCTGCCATGTTGACAGGCAACCCCCCAGTCTTCATCAATCGCTGACTCTGTCGCATCCGGACAGGCCGACATCAGACGCTCGATCTGGCGGTCGTTTTCCTGCTTGAACACCGAGCAGGTGACATACAGCAGCGTGCCACCGGGTTTGAGCATGCGCCATGCCTGAACAAGGATCCGCTGCTGGACATCGGTCAGCGATTTCAGGTCGTCTGCCTGGCGCAGGCTCTTGATATCGGGATGACGGCGTATGACACCGCTGGCCGAGCAGGGTGCGTCGACCAGGATACGATCGAACAGTCCGCCATCCCACCAGGCATCTGCGCCGGTCGCGTCACCGACGATCAGCCTGGCATGCAAGCCGAGACGATCGAGATTCTGCTCCAGCATTTGCATGCGGGAGGCTTCGAGTTCGACGGCCGTCATGTCAATATCCGCTGCGGTTTCGAGAATGTGGCAGGTCTTGCCACCCGGGGCCGCACACAGATCGAGGACACGTTCTCCGCTCCGAACCGCCAGCAGTTGCGCTGCGAGTTGCGCGGTTGCATCCTGAACCGACACCAGACCCGCATCAAAACCCGGCACGCGGCCGACATCCACCGGTTTCTCCAGCTTCAGCGCTTCATCGACCAACGGGTGCCGCTGTATTGCGATCTGTTCCGCATTCAGCCGCGCAGCGAAGTCTTCAACAGAAACCCTGGAGCGGTTCACACGCAGCCACATCGGTGGCCGCCGGTTGTTGGCCTCGAGGATGCGTTCGACCGAATCGGGCCAGTCCCGTGTCAACAGGTCGATCAACCAGCGCGGGTGTGAAAAACGCGCAACATCGTCGCGGTCCACCGATTCGAGCAGGCCCTGGCGGTCGCGAATGAAACCGCGCAGCACGGCATTGACCATGGCTGCCGCCCATTGCTTGCCGGCACGGCGGGTCAGTGCAACAGCCTCGTTGACAACCGCGTAATCGGGTGTCCGCAGTTCGATCAGCTCATACAGCGCAAGCAGCAACAGCAACTGAATATCGGCGTCTTTTTTGCGCAAGGGCTTGCGCAGCAACGTCGACAGCAGGGCTTCGAGCCTGAAACGCCAGCGCAAAACGCCGTTGACCAGCTCCATCGCCAGCGCGCGGTCGCGCGCATCGAGTCCGTCATCCGTCATCGATCGCGCAGCGGCCAGGGAACGACCGTTGACGAGGACCTGTGCGAGCCTATCGATCGCGGTATCACGCGCAGCGGCCTGTTTACGCCTGCCCGTCTGTTTGCGGGGCTTTTTTTTCGAGGAAGAGCTCACCCCAGTTTGACGCCATCCATACGGTGTGCATTGATGAAATCCGCCACCGC
>JAASSH010000163.1 GCA_021767985.1 Gammaproteobacteria bacterium
CCAGGTGCGGGTAGGTTCGATAAATGGTCATCGCGTCGCTGTACTCGACCATGGCCTCCGTGACGTTGGCGTGCAGGTCGAGGCTGATCACGACCGGAATCGCGGGGCCGACGATTTCGCGCACGCGGCGCAGCAGCTCGCCTTCACCGTCCTCGTAATGCTCGGTGACCATCGCGCCGTGCAGATCGAGGTATACCGCGTCCAGCGTCCGGCTCGCGCGCAGCCCGCCACAGATCAGGTCGGATACCCGCTCGAAGGCGTCACGCGTGACGTAGCTGCTCGGTTCGGCGGAGGCCCAGCAAAGCGGGAGCAGCTGGTGCCCCTGCTGCTGCGCGCTTTCGATAAAGCCGGCGAGTGGGATGTTGAGCCCCTGCATGACGCCGATCAATTCCTGCCCGAAAGTCAAACCGGGCCAGCTATCCGCGCGCTCGAAATTTTCGAACGGCGCGAGGTGAGGCGCAAAGGTATTGGTTTCGTGCTGAAAGCCACCGACCGCAATCGTTTTCGCGTCCGTCATGAAAGTCCCCGTCGTCGTTAACGGCCAGAGGATAATCATTTACGGCCAATTAAAGAACCCCGTCAGGCGACCTGGATCTTTGTTTTTACTCGCCGCCCAACGATTCGAGAAAACGGACCAGGTCGTCGACTTCGGATGCGCTCAGTTCAAGCGCACGCAACAGGCGCTGGTCGACGGCATGCAGGCGCTCCGCGTCGAGCTCGGAATAATGCAGCACCACGTCGCGCAGCGTGTCGAGACTGCCGTTATGCATGTAGGGCGCGGTCAACGCCACCCCGCGCAATCCCGGTATCCGGAACTCGCCCCGGTTGCGCTGCGTCGATTCAAGCTGCCGCGTGCCGACGGCATTTTGCTGCGGATCGCCGTCGTTGTACTTACTCAGCAGGTTGTATGGATTGGCCTTGAGTCGCTCGATGCCGCGGAAGCGGCCGGTGTCGGCGCCGTTGGCGCTGACGTGGGAAATGCCGACGTCGGCAAACTCGCCGCTAGTGAACCTCGGCCCGAGATGACACAGGTTGCAGCGGCCTTCGCCGATAAAGATCCTGAGACCCCGTTGCGCGCTCTCCGGGTAAGCCTCGACACCCGCCTGGTCATCCGCTAGCAGGGCATCGCGAAAATCGTCGAAGGCGCTGCGCGGGCTGAACAGGGTTTCCTGGTAGGCGGCCAGGGCCTTGCCGGCATTGACCAGAACCAGCTCAGTAGCGTCCTCCTGTACCGGTGAGCCGAAAGCCTCGAGATAGAGTTTTTGGTAGCGCTCCCGGCTCAACAGGACCTCCATGACCAGGGCCGGCGTCGACGCCATTTCGTCCAGTGCCAGGATCGGGCGGATACTCTGCGCCCATAACGAGTCGTGCTCGCCACCCCAGCCGTACCAGCGGCTGGCCTTCAGATTCAGCAGGCTCGGGGTATTGCGTGCAAGCGGGCGCCGCCCCTGCCCGGTCGCGCGCCCGTCGGTAAATCCACGGCCCGGGTCGTGACAGCTGGCACAACTGAACTTCGAATCGTTGCCCAGGCCGTGATCGAAGAACAGCATTTCCCCGAGCCGAATGGCGGACTCGCTCCCGGAAACGGCGTTACTGCTGTCGCGCGGCAGTTCCGGCGGCCAGGGGCCGTGCTGAGCGATCAGGGCACGCTCCGCATCGCTGAACTCGAGCGCGCCGGCGGAACTGGCGAGGATCGTCAGGCACAGGCTACAGAGCAACTTACGCAGAAATGATGGCATTAGATATGAAAGTCGAGCTTTACCCGTTGTATAGCAGCATCGCTCTCAAAATCCACAACCAGCTGAAATTATGAATTCAAACCTCGTCCACAGCGGTTGTCACCTGCTTTGGCTTGCGATCTCCGATCAGGTACAGCGACGCTATCAGCAACAGCGCGCTGATCCACATTAACGGGCTGGGGCGCTCGGCGAATATCAGCATGCCCCAGATCACGCCGCTGACGACCATGAAATAGTTGGCATGCGAACAAAATATCGGCCCCTTGAGCCGTATTACCTCGAAATAGATATAAATATCGATCAGCGAAATCAACGCCATGAACACGATCACGCTATGCCCCTCGTTCCAGGACTGCACGTCCTCCCACTGCCAGTGGAACATGGAAATACCGATCAGCAACAGGCTGGCGACGATCGCCTCGCCGCAGGCGACCTGGTAGGAGTCGGAACCGTCCGGCCAACAGCGCGCGGTGTAGTTGTGGTGGATCGCGTAGCTCGCCGGCACCGCCAGCGCCAGCAACAGCCAGTGCCAGGCGACCGCCTCGCTGCTGTGCGCATCGGGCAGCAGGATCGCGAACACGGCGAACGCGCCGAGTAAGATACCGCTCACCCGCGGCAGGTTGATGAGATCGGTTTTCATCATCCAGGCAAACAACAGCGTCGCCAGCGGCGAAATGCTGACGATCAGCGTCAACAGCCCGGCCGGCATGTGCGCGATTACCCATAGTTCGAGAATCATCGGCACCAGGTAGCCCGATAACGCGCAGACCAGATAGAAAACACAATGCTGCAGGGTAAACAATGGTTTGCGGGCGCGGAGTAGCGCAATGCCGCTCATACCAATCCCTACTCCGACGGTTGTCAGGGTTAGGATCCCGACGTAGGAAATACCCGACAAGGCCGCGATTTTCATCAGCGAAAAGTAAAGCCCCCAGCTGGTCCCGAGGAACAGCAGGTAAAGCACCGGTCGTAATCCCGCGGACGAAATCATGGTTAGCATCGACAATTGGAACAGTACGCAAGCCTACATCAAGCCTGGTCCAGCCGATACCCGAAACAGCGAGTTCACGCATTCCCGCGCGCAGTATTACATTGTCCCGCATCGAACGAACAATTAAGCTTGCCGGCATGAACCAGCAGTCGGAGCTTCCGGGCAGTCACGCGATAGATAGCCGTCACGGCTACGCCATGCTGTTGATGGTCATCGGTTCGATCGCGATCAGCTTCGGTGGCCTGGTGCAGCGCAATATCGAGGTTGCCACTCCCTGGCAAATAAACGTCTACCGCTCGCTCGGCATGCTGATCGCGATCGGTTTGATCATCGCGCTCCAGAACCGGGGCAAGGTCATGGTGACCCTGATGTCGGTCGGCCGCTTCGGCATTCTTGCCGGCAGCCTGCTGTCGGTCGCCGGCATCTGTTTCGTCCAGGCGCTGACCCACACCACGGTCGCCAACGCGCTGTTCGTACTCGGCGCGATTCCCTTCTTCACCGCCCTGCTGGCGCGACTGTTCCTCGGCGAGCGCTTGCGCCAGTCGACAATGGTGACGATGCTGTTCGCCGCTTGCGGGCTGACACTGATGGTGTTCAACGGCATCAGTATCGGTTCCGGATTCGGCAACGCGATGGCGTTGCTGACCGCGGCCGGCTTCGCCAGCTACGCCGTGATCGTGCGCTATCGGCGCCGCATCGAAATGCTGCCGACGTTGCTGATCTCCTCGGCCATCATCATCGTCGTCTCGCTGCTGGTAACCGGCGACAACCTGGCATTGCCGCTAAACGATATCCTGCTCTCGCTATTCTGGGGCGGCTGCCTGTCGGGCTTCGTCAACTGGACGTTTATTATCGCGTCGCGCCACCTGGCCGCGGCCGAGGTCACGCTGATCATGCTGCTCGAGTTCGCGCTGGGCCCGGTCTGGGTCTGGCTATTCGTCGACGAGGTACCGACGCGCTGGACACTGATCGGTGGCGCGGTCATTATCGCCGCGGTTGCGGTGCGCGCAATCCTGGAACTGATAAACCAGTCGCGCCCGGAACAGACCCCGAGCCAGCCGGTTTAGTATCCGAGCTCCGGCCGTACCACGTTCATTAACGGCTCGCCCGCCAGGTAACGCTGCAGGTTGTTGAAGAAGAGTTCGAGCGTGATCGGCACGTAACTGTCGCCATCGTCGGCGGAGACGTGGGGCGTGATGACGAAATTGGGGGCCGCCCACAGCGGCGAATCAGGCGGCAACGGCTCCTCGTCGAACACGTCGATAACCGCGCCCGACAAATGGCCGCTGGCCAGCAGGTTGGCGAGCGCCTGGTAGTCGAAAGTCGAACCGCGGCCGACGTTGATGATACCGGCACCCGGTTTTAGCGACTGCAGCCGCTGGGCGTCGAACAGCCCCACCGTTTCGGGCGTCGACGGCAGCGACACGAAGATGTAATCCATGCGCGGCAGCACCGCGTCGAGTTGGTCCATCGCCACCATTTCATGCACCTGCGGATGCGGCTTGCCGTGCCGGCTGACGCCGATGATGTGCACCGGCATCTTGTGGAGTTGCCGTGCCGCGCCGCCGCCAATGCTGCCGACGCCGACGAGGCCCACCGTCTTGCCCTCGATCGGGGTGGAAAACAGCGAGTTCCAGGTCGCGCTGCGCTGATTGGTCAATATGGCAGGCATCTTGTTATGCAGCATCAGCACCGCCATCAGCGCGTATTCCCCGGCCTTGTCAGCATGCGCGCCCTTGTTGTTGGTGATAGTTACGCCCGCGGGCACCCAGTCCATCGGGCACAGGTGTTCGACCCCGGCGCCGATGCAGTGAATCCATTTCAGTTTGGGTGCGATCTGCGCCAGCTTTTCGGTCGGCAGGTTCCAGGTCAGCAGGATCTCGGTGTCGCGCATCGATTCGATCCAGTGGTCCGTGTCCCAATCCACGAACACGTCGAGTCGTGCGGCCAGTTCCGGAAAGCGCTGCGCAGCCTGCTGGTACTTTTCCATCGAAATCGTGAACACCGGTTCGCTCTCCGGCGTCGACGGGAAGGTATCCGGTCCGGCGTGATTGTTCTTGATGTGCAGTTTATGCGTCATGAATGGTATTTCGCCTCCAGCGACTTCAGCGCCGCAATCACCGCCGCGTCACGCGCCTCGCCGCTCATGGATTCGGTCTCGAACTGGATTTGCATGACCTGCTCGCCAATTTCGTTCAACAGTTCGCTATCGTCCCCGGCCTGACGCGGAATCCGCAACACCGTATCGCCGCCGTAGGTCGGGATTGGATTTGGCCAGCTGCCGGTTACATGCGAGGGTTTACGCCCCTGCTCGAGGTCGCGACACAGTTTACGCAGTTTCTTGCGGTATTGAATGATCGCCTTGTCGCTCGGCACCAGGTGTTCCATTTTCTGGTCGGCGATGCGGCCCATGCCCTCTACCGCCTCGGCGTCGCCGGGAAAGCGCTGGCGCTCTTCGTAACTGCGATCCAGGCGTTCACCCTGTTCGATCAGTTCCGGACCCTCGGGCGTATTGTATTCTTCCGGGTCGGCGCGATCGCCGAAGATGGCCCAGGCAAAGGCGGTCGTATTTTCGTCATCGAGCGGCACCACCCAGCGCGAGAACGCGGTGCGCCCGTAGTATATCGGTCGGGTGCCGTCGGCCGAAAACGCCGCGCCGGCCTGGGTGTAGTTCGGCAGCACCAGTTCGGTGGTGCGCACCCAGACGTGGTCTTCGACCCGACGCACGTTGCTGCCGAGGAAACTCATTTCGCGCTCGTAGAACAACAATTCGCCAATCTCGGCCATGCCTTCCGAAAATTGCGCCCGGCTCATGCGGGAATGCAGAAAACTGGTATGGATCGGGTCGAGGATGGCGTCGAGCACCTGCAGCCAGTTGCAGCGGTAGTCCGCGCGGTAGGGCACCAGCGTCTGGCCGTCGATCTCGAGCGTATCGTATACCGGGAATTCCGGCATTTCCTCGAGCGGTCCGAGATAGGCGAATATCAGGCCGCGGAACTCCCGTACCGGGTAGGCGCCGAGGCTGGTTTGCCGCATTACCAGTTCGGCGTTTGCCTGCGGCTGGCCGGGGATTTCGAGAATGCTGCCATCGACATCGAACAGCCAGCCGTGATAACAGCAACGTATGCCGTCATCCTCGCAAACGCCAAATTCCATCGATGCACGGCGGTGCGGGCATTGCTTGTGCACCAGGCCGTAGCG
>JAASSH010000584.1 GCA_021767985.1 Gammaproteobacteria bacterium
ACCCCAGGCCGAGCAAAGATCTCAGGCTGCTTTGCAAACTTACCAGTCGGGTGGCGGCAGTTTTGCCGATGTCATGCAGGCCTACATGGAAGCCCTCAATACTCAACTGGAACAGAAACGCATACAGGTCGACAGTCTGAAATCAAGGGCGCGTTTGCTGTATTTCCTGCAGGCATCAGCGGATGCGTAAAAAATTCTGAAGATTAACTACTGATTTAAGTTAGAGGCACAAAGTGAATCGATTACTGACTGGATTTATACTGATGACGCTGGGCATCGCCATAGGCTATGTCGCGCAACCCCAAATCAACGAGATGCTGGCAGCAAGCGGCCTGATTGACGCTGATGACAAATCAGGCTCGGAGTCTTCGGGAAGGGAGATTCTCTACTGGGTGGCGCCGATGGATGCCAACTACCGGCGCGACGAACCCGGTAAATCGCCGATGGGCATGGACCTGGTGCCGGTGTATGCCGACGAGGCCAGCTCGGAAGCGGGCGTCGTTAAAATTAATCCGACTGTTGAGAATAACCTCGGTGTCCGCACCAGCGAGGCGAAACTGGGCACACTCAATCGCGATATCGATACCGTCGGCTACATCGGTTTCGATGAAGAAAAAATATTCCACGTGCATACCCGGGTCGAGGGCTGGGTCGAACGCCTTCTGGTCAAGGCGGAAGGCGAAAGAGTGAAAAAGGGCCAGAAAATTTTCGAGATATATAGCCCCGAATTGGTCAACGCACAGGAGGAGTATTTAACCGCGCTCAAGAGCAGAAACCAGCTACTTATCGACGCGTCTGGGAAACGGCTCCGCCTGCTCGGCGTCGAGGCACAGCAAATCCGTCGTTTGAAGCAAACGCAAAAAATCCGTCAGCGAATCGACTATTACGCGGAACACACCGGGTTCCTGAATGCACTTAACGTGCGCGAAGGCATGTTCGTCAAGCCGGCGACCGACGTGCTGTCAATCGGGCAGCTTGATACGGTCTGGGTTATCGCGGAGGTATTCGAACAGCAAAGCGGCTGGATCAAGCCGGGGCAGGACGTCGATATGACTGTAAGCGCGCTGCCGGGTCAAAGCTGGAGCGGCAAGGTGGACTACATCTACCCGGTGCTGGACGCCAATACCCGGATGCTGCGGGTCCGGGTGCGCTTCGATAATCCGGACTATCTGCTCAAGCCCAACATGTACGCGCAGCTGCAGATCCATGCGGCGTCGGATCAGCAAACCGTTTATATACCGCGTGAAGCGCTGATCCGCAGCGGACGAATGGACCGGGTGGTACTGTCGATGGGCGATGGCCAGTACAAGTCGGTAATGGTAAGGACCGGCATCGAGAGCGATTCAGCGGTCGAAATTCTCGAGGGTTTGCAGGCGGGGGACATGGTGGTTACCTCGGCCCAGTTCCTGATCGATTCGGAATCCAGCCTGACCGCCGAATTCGAGCGCATGAGCCCGATGGAAACCGCCGAGACACAAAGTGCGGATTTGGACCAGGTCTGGGTGGACGGGCAGGTCACCGCGGTCATGGCGGGCCACAGCATGCTGACCGTGCAGCATGAGCCCGTCGACGCCTGGGGCTGGCCGGAAATGGTCATGGATTTCAACGTCGAGGAATCGGTTCCGCTCGATGGTCTCGAGCGCGGCTCGCCGGTTCGCATGCTGGTGAAAAAGCTCGAGTCCGGCGGCATCCAGGTGATCGACATCGAAACCGGCGGCAAAGACGCCAACATGGTCTGGGTCGAAGGCGAAGTCGCCGGCGTTTCGACGGACAGGAAGCTGATGACGATTAATCACAAACCGGTCGACGAGTGGGGCTGGCCGACGATGACGATGGATTTTGCCGTTGCCGAGGAGGTGCCAATCGCGCATATCAAGCAGGGCGAGGCCATTCGCTTCCAGGTCGAAAAGCTGGACAGCGGCGGCATCCGCATTTCATCGATCGAAGACGAACGGGTTGCCTGGGTAAATGGCAAGGTCAACGAAATCAAAGCGGATCAGAAAAAGGTGAACCTGGATCACGATCCCGTGGACGAGTGGGGCTGGCCGACCATGACGATGGATTTCCCGGTTTCGGATGGAGTCGATCTCGGTGAATTTGAAAAAGGCCGGAAGACTCAAGTGCTGGTACTCAAACGTGAATCCGGCGGTATCGAAATTATCGACGTAAAACAGGAGCAATAACATGATCGCCTCTATTGTTCACTGGTCGATTCGAAATCACTTCATTGTCATTTTATGCACGCTGTTGCTGCTGTTGGCGGGCATCTACGCGGTGAAGCAGACGCCGATTGACGCCATACCGGACCTGTCGGACGTGCAGGTCATCGTCAAGACCAGCTACCCCGGGCAGGCGCCTCAGGTGGTCGAGGACCAGGTGACCTATCCTTTGACCACGGCGATGCTTTCCGTGCCAAAGGCCGTCACCGTGCGTGGATTTTCCTTTTTCGGGGATTCCTATGTCTTCGTTATCTTCGAGGAGGGTACCGACCTGTACTGGGCCCGCTCGCGGGTTCTGGAGTACCTAAGCCAGGTGGCCGCAACCCTGCC
>JAASSH010000164.1 GCA_021767985.1 Gammaproteobacteria bacterium
CTGGCGGGCTATTCCGGCAGCGATGCCATCGCCCTGTTTCATCGCGGCGGCGAAACCGCACTGGCCGAGGCCGGTATCGACCTGTGGAGTGCATTTATCGGCGGCATCAGCGGTACCCTCGGCACGACCTCGCTGCTTGCAGTGGGGCTCGGCGCCGCGGTGTTGCTGATCACGCGGATAATTTCCTGGCGCCTGCTGTTGGCGCAATTCATCGGCCTCGCGGTGGTGGCCACGTTGTTCAACCTGTCGGGCAGCGATGCGGGCGCCGCCTCCATGCCGGCTTACTGGCATCTGTTACTCGGCAGCTTTGCGTTCGGCGCGGTGTTTATCGCCTGCGATCCGGTCGCCTCCTGTTGTACCAACCCGGGACGCTGGATACAGGGTTTGCTGATCGGCGCGCTGGTGGTCTTGATCCGGGTCGCGAACTCGACCCACCCGGACGCCGTTATCCCGGCGATACTGCTGGCCTCGATCACGGCGCCGCTGATCGATCATGCGGTCATCGCCTGGAATATTCGACAACGGGCGCGTCGCCATGTCTGAAACCGTGAGTAAGGACAATACCCTGAGAGCGCTGGGCGTCGCGCTGGCGGTGGCTTTCGTTTGCGCGCTGCTGGTTTCGGTAGTGGCTGTCGGTCTGCGTCCTGTCCACAAGGCAAACATCGAGGCCGAGCGCATTGCACAGCTCGAGCTGGTGCTGGCGGCATTATCGGATATCGGGCGGGCGCAGACCATCGACAGCCTGGAGGCGCGCCTGGTCAACCTCGCAACGGGGGCGTTCGACGAATCGATGGATCCCACGACTTTCGATGCCGCGAGGGCCGCGAGCAAGCCGGCCACCAGCGTCGCGATTCCGGCCGACCTCGACCTGGCGGGCCTCAAGCGGCGTGCATTGCTGGCCCAGGTTTACCTGGTACGCAGCAGCGGCGGCGTGATCGACCTGGTCATACTCCCGGTTTCGGGGCGCGGCTACCAGTCGACGCTGCGCGCCTGGCTGGTGCTCGATGGCGATACGCGCACGGTGCGCGCGCTCAAGTTCTACCAGCATGGCGAAACCCCGGGCGTCGGCGCTCGCATCGAGGATCCCGAGTGGGAAGCCCAGTGGCGGGATCTGCCAGCCTACGACGATGACGGTGTATTGCGTATCGGCGTCAGGTCGCATGGCGCCGGCTACAGCGACGATGCGCAGTACCAGGTCGACGGCATATCCGGTGCCACCCGCACCGCCCAGGGTGTTGACGGCATGCTGCGCTTCTGGATGGGTGAGTTCGGTTTTGGGCCATTTTTACAACGTATACGCGAGGAACGACTCTGATGCAGGACAGTAAATGGCGCATTCTGAGCCGGCCGCTGATCGACGATAATCCGCTGACGCTGCAGATTCTCGGGATATGCTCGGCGCTGGCGGTAACGACGTCGCTCGATACGGCGCTGTTGATGAGCTTCGTCGTGGTTTGCGTACTCGCTCTCGGCAGTGGCTCGGTCAGCCTTATCCGTAACTACCTGCCGCATTCGGTGCGCATCATCGTGCAGATCACGATCATTGCCTCGCTGGTCATCGTCGTCGACCAGGTGCTGCAGGCCTACGCCTTCGAACTGAGTAAACGGCTGTCAGTGTTCGTCGGCCTGATTATCACCAACTGTATTGTACTCGGGCGTGCCGAGGGCTACGCGATGCAAAACGGCTTCGTCGCCAGCGTGCTCGACGGCATCGGTAACGGGCTCGGCTACTCGCTGATCCTGATCCTGGTCGGCGCGATCCGGGAGTTTTTCGGCAAGGGCAGCCTGCTCAACGTGCAAATCCTGGTGCCGACCAGCCAGGGCGGCGCCTTCGAGCCCCTGCACCTGATGCTGTTGCCGCCGAGCGCATTTTTCATTATCGGCGGCATCATCTGGTACATCCGCCGCAAGCGCCCGCAGCAGGTTGAAAAACCCGAGTTTACGCTGCGCCAACTGCAGCAGGAATCCGAATGAACGCGCTGTTCGAACTGCTGCTGCGCTCGGTATTTCTCGACAATCTCGCGCTGTAGTTTTTTCTCGGCATGTGCACTTTTCTCGCGGTTTCGAAACGCGTCGATACCGCCTTCGGCGTCGGACTGGCGGTAATGTTCGTGCTTACCGTAACGGTGCCGGTTAATAACCTGATTTTTGTCTGGCTGCTGGCCCCCGGCGCACTCGACTGGGCCGGCCTCGGCGATCTCGATCTGTCGTTTCTGCGTCTGATCGCGTTTATCGGCGTGATTGCGGCGATGGTGCAGGTGCTTGAAATGACGCTCGAGTTTCACGTGCCGAAACTGCATCGCGCGATGGGTATTTTCCTGCCATTGATCACGGTTAACTGTGCCATCCTCGGCGGTAGTCTGTTCATGGTCGAGCGCAGTTACAGCTTCACCGAATCCGTTGTTTTCGGATTCGGCTCGGGGCTGGGCTGGGCGCTGGCCATCGTTATGTTTGCCGCGATCCGGGAGCGGCTCAAGTATGCCGACATTCCCGATGGCCTGCAGGGGCTGGGGATGAATTTCATCATCGCCGGCATCATGTCGCTCGGTTTCCTGGCGTTTGCGGGGATGGGCTGATGCTGGAGGCTGTTCTCGGTGTAGCGTTCTTTTCCGGCATCGTCCTGCTGCTCACGCTGTTCGTGCTCGGCGCGCGTCGCCTGCTGGTGCCGCGCGGCGAATGCGATATCGAAATCAACGGGCGTAAAACCGTGCGCGCGCAAATTGGCGAGCGCCTGCTTGGCGTTTGCCAGCAAGCCGGCATTCATTTACCCAGTGCCTGCGCCGGTGCCGGCACCTGTGGATTGTGCAAGGCTCGTGTGGTCAGCGGCGGGGGCGAGGCCGGACCGCAGGAACTCGCTCACCTGAGCCGGCGCGAGGCCGCTCGCGGGGGACGTCTTGCCTGCCAGGTGCCTATTCTCGGCCCGATGTCGATCGAGGTCGACGAGGCCTATTTCGATATCCGAAGCTGGCAATGCACGGTCGAGCAAACGCGTAACGTCAGCACCCTGATCCGGGAGATCGTGCTGCGACTGCCGGAGGGTGAACCGATGGAGTTTCGAGCCGGCAGTTTTGTCGAGCTCACCAGTCCGCCATACCGGCTCGAGTTCAAGGATCTGGCGATCGAAGACGAGTATCGTGACGTCTGGGACAAGATGAACCTGTGGCAGTTGAAGGCGGGCAGCGAGCGCGAGGTGAGCCGCGCTTACTCGATGGCCAATCATCCTGCCGAGCAGGGATTGATCATTCTGAATATCCGCATCGCGCTGCCGCCGCCCGGTCATGCCGATGCGCCGCCGGGGGTGGTTTCGAGCTGGCTGTTCTCGCTCAAGCCGGGTGACCCGGTGACGCTGCGGGGGCCTTATGGGCATTTTGCGGTCGAACCTTCAGAACGCGAGCTGATCTTTATCGGCGGTGGTGCCGGCATGGCGCCGCTGCGCGCACAGATCCTCGATTTGCTCGAAACCCAGCATTCAGGGCGCAAGATAAGTTTCTGGTATGGCGCGCGTTCGCGGCGAGAACTTTACTACGACGATGTGTTCGATCGTCTGCAGCGTGAAAACGACAATTTCGAATGGCACCCGGCCCTGTCCGAGCCGGAAAAAAGCGACGCCTGGGAAGGGTTTACCGGTTTTATCCACCAGGTGGCCTACGACAACTACCTGGCGCAGCATCCGGCCCCGGAAACCTGCGAGTATTATCTCTGCGGTCCGCCGCTGATGGTGCAGTCGGTGCTGGCGATGCTGGATGAACTGGGTGTCGCCGCGGAGAATATTCACTATGATGATTTTGGCAGTTAATTCCTATCGGAGAATTCCGAAATGACGACATTGATAATCGCGATCCCGCTGTTCATGCTCGCGGTGGCAGGACTCGCGCTGGGCGTGATCCTGAGACAGCGGCCGTTGTGCGGCAGTTGCGGCAACTGCAGCGAATGTATCATGCGCAAGGCCAGGCGGGTGGAATCATGAGCAAGAGTATCGAAAGTTACATGGCGACCGAGCTGGTCAGCTTTGCGCCCGGCGACGATATTATCAAGGCCATGCGGATACTGCTGGAGCGGCACCTGTCGGGCGCGCCGGTACTCGACCATGATGGAAAACTGGTGGGCCTGCTGTCGCAACGGGATTGCATGGAGATCGTCTATCATACCGCCTACCACCGGGACTGGGGCGGTCAGGTGGGGCAATACATGAGCCGCAAGGTCGAGCATATCGACGTCGACTGCAGTATCCTAGAGGCCGCCGAGAAATTCTTACATTCGAGCTTCCGGCGTTTTCCGGTGCTGCGTGAAGGTCAGCTGGTCGGGCAGATCAGCCGCCATGACATCATGCGCGCGCTCGACGACCAGTATCTGCGCAATTCGACCTGATTGTCTTACTGGCCCTGGCCAGATGAACCTTCAATCCAGGGCCTGGTAAACAGCGTTACGAAAATCCCGCCTGCCGGGGTGGTGTAACGACGGCAGGAATTGCTGCATCAGGATTGACACCAGCTGTTGTGCAGGATCTATCCAGCAATAGGTGTCGGCCATGCCGCCCCAGCCAAAATCGCCGCGCGAGCCCGCTGCCGCGGTATTGGCCGGATCCAGGTTGATGCAGTAGCCGAGACCGAAGCCATAGCCGCTGAAATCACCCCGGGCGACCCCGTTGAAATCGAGCGGCAGCAGGTTTTCGGGTAAATGATTGCGTGTCATCAACGCCACGGTTTCGGGTTTTACGATGCGGCACCCATCGAGTTCGCCTCGATTGAGCATCATCTGCGCAAAACGCCAGTAATCGCCCGCGGTCGAGGTGAGCCCGCCGCCGCCCGAATGCAGACGTACCGGGATTCCTGAAATGGCCGAAATGAAGGGCGAGCTGTCGTTGCTCTCGAGCTGCGCCAGCGGATCGTCCTCGCGGTAGCCGTAGAGCGTGGCGAAGCGGTCGATTTTGTCCGCGGTGACTTCGAACGCGGTATCGGCCATACCGAGCGGATCGAAAATAACCTGTTGCAAATAGTCGGCGAACGGCATATCGCTGATCAGTTCGACCAGGTAACCGCAGATATCGGTTGCGATGCTGTAGTGCCAAAGCGTTCCCGGCTGGGCCACCAGTGGAAACTCGAGCAAGGTCTGCAGCAACTGCTCCATGCTCCGGTCCTGGATGCGTTCGCGCCAGATCCTGGCGTAAAGCTGGTCGACCGGGTGCTTGTCCGGTTCGAAGCCGTAGCTGAATCCTGCGGTGTGGGTCAGCAACTGGCGAATGGTTATATCGGACTCGATCTTGCCCTGCTGATAAACCTCGAGCTCTGCCAGTGCCGGAATCCAGCGTTTGGCGGCGTCGTCCAGTTGAAAATGCCCCCGTTCCATCAGGGTCATCAGCGCCACGCTGGTGATCGGCTTGGTCATCGAGTAAATGCGGAAAATCGTGTCTTCTCGGATCGGGGTCTGGCTATCGATATCGGCATGGCCGTAACAGGACAGCTGCGCTATCTGGCCATGGCGGCTTACCAGGGTCAGCATGCCGGCCGATTTTCCAGCGTCCACGTAGTCCCGCATCATGCGATCGATACCTTCGAGACCGGCCTGGCTGAATCCGGGGTCGATGTCGTTTTGGGTCGCCGTCATAGTTGCAGTTGCGACAGGGCAGCGTCGATGGCGGCAATCGTCCGCTCGGCGTCGGATCTGGAGAAGGGCAGCGGTGGGCGCAGCTTGAGGATCTGACCGTAGCGTCCCGACGTGCCGGTTATCACGCCCTGTTCGGCAATCAGGCTGCCCAGATGTCGCATCTGTTGACCGCTAAACGCTTCCCTGGATTCGCGATCCAGAACCATGTCGAGGCCCCAGAACAGGCCGAAGCCCTGGACGTCGCCGATCATTTCGTGACGCGTTGCCAGTTCGCGCAACCCTGCCTCCAGGTCAGTACCGCTGTCGCA